>CBFDBF010000019.1:0-12720 GCA_965602975.1 uncultured Gammaproteobacteria bacterium
ATGCGCTCAAGCAGATGGATGCTATCGTCTCCTGCCAGGGTGGTGATTACACCTCTGAGATATTCCCCCTGTTGCGGGCTGCAGGCTGGCGTGGCTACTGGATAGATGCAGCCTCCACCCTGCGGATGGAGCGCGATAGTATGATTGTCCTGGATCCGGTAAATGCCGATCTGATTCAGGACTCTATGCGGAATGGGGTGAAAAACTATATCGGTGGTAACTGCACGGTTAGTTTGATGTTGATGGCGCTGGGCGGGCTGTTTCGTGCTGGAGTGGTGGAGTGGGCTACCGCTATGACCTATCAGGCGGCCTCTGGTGCGGGGGCAAAAAATATGCGGGAGCTGCTCTCTCAGATGGGAGCACTGAATCAAGCGGTCAGGCCGCAACTTGACAACCCATCCTCTACAGTCCTGGATATCGATCGGATGGTAACGGCTGAGTTAAATAGCAGAGACCACCCGACTGAAAATTTTGGGGTGCCTCTGGCTGGTAGTCTCATCCCCTGGATCGATCGGCAGATGGAGAGTGGTCAGAGCCGTGAGGAGTGGAAGGGTGGGGTAGAGAGCAACAAGATTTTGGGTAGAGAGAGCAATCCGGTGCCAATCGATGGACTCTGTGTTCGCATCGGTGCTATGCGCTCCCACAGTCAGGCACTTACTATAAAACTCACCAGTGATCTGCCAATAGATGAGATTGAAGAGATGATCGCGGCTGCTAATAGATGGGTCAAAGTGATCCCCAACGAGCGTGAGCTTACCACCCAGGAGTTAACCCCGGCAGTGGTAACTGGAACCCTAGATGTACCGGTTGGGCGTCTGCGCAAACTCTCTATGGGTGGCGAGTATCTCTCTGCTTTTACGGTGGGTGATCAACTTCTATGGGGGGCGGCTGAGCCGCTACGGCGAATGCTGCGTATTCTGCTTGAGGAGTGATGTATTACTATAGTTGCTTCTGTCCCATTAACTAATACTCGTCACGTTGGGCTTGATACTGGTATCCAGTAAGCCATGGCAAAAAACGCCACTAGGATAGGCGTGGCTATTTTGCGTTTTTATATTTCACACCTTTCTCGTTATTATTTATTAGGTTTTAAAGCCAGATTAACTACAAGTTAATAGGGCAGTGGTGTGCTACCGCCTATCTTTTAGCTTCCAGAGAGGGGATTTTTGGTACAATCCGACAATATTAACAAATATCTGTTAATTAACGGTGTTCAAACCGGTAGATTTTTGGTAAAAAGTCATTTATAAGCTATAGTTAGCGAGAAAATGTTAAGTTCATTCTATCTTTTGCTCTGAACTTGTTGAGTGGAAGGGTTTAAATAGGAGATCGCTACTGTCATTGGAAATAGTGGTTGTCCTGTTTACCGATTGATTTGGATTTTAGGCAATGGGTGGTAGAAGATTTAGGGGGAGATATGTTCCGCAGAAGTTCTTTGTTGTCGGCTCTGATATTGTCACTGGTTTCGACTGGTATTCAAGCTCTTGGATTGGGTGATATTCACCTGCATTCAGCGCTGAATCAGAACTTGAAGGCAGACATAGATCTGCTGTCGGTTGAGCAGGGTGGTATTGCTGATGTCAGAGTGTCGCTAGCTTCATCAGAGGCGTTTACTCGTGCTGGGGTGGAGCGTACATTTATGCTCTCCAGATTACGTTTCAAGGCAGAGCGTCTGCCGAATGGTAGTGCTGTTCTACATGTTACTACTCTCGAGCCTGTTCGTGAGCCGTTTCTCAATTTTCTAATTGAGGCTAATTGGGCTAAAGGGCGGATGATCCGTGAGTATACGGTACTGCTGGATCCGCCAGTTACCCTTGGGCGTAAGCCGGCACCAGTAGTGCCGCCAAAGGCCGCAGTTGCACCACCCCCAAAGAAAAAACCGATAGTTACGCCACCACCTGTAGTGGAGCCAGAGCCTGCACCGGCAGTTGAGCCAGCGCAAGCAGCAGAAGCAGAAGAGACACCGGTAGAGCCTAAACCAGCGGCTGAAGATGTTGCTATGGCAGATGATGTTGCCACCTCCGCTGCTGGAGATTACTCGGTAGTTAGAGGAGACACCCTGTGGGGGATTGTTGGTCGTTCTAGAATCAACGGGGTAAGCGATAAACAGCTTATGATGGCTATCTATCGTGCCAATCCACACGCTTTTTTTGGTAACAATATAAACAACTTAAAGGCTGGAGAGATACTCCGTATTCCTGGGCAAGATGAGTCTATGGAGATAGAGGTCGCAGATGCCAATAGTCAGTATCGTGAGCATGTCGATATCTGGATGGCAGCCAAGAGGGGTGAGACGGTAGAGGCTGCGGCGGAGGATAAGATTAAGGAGGCCGCCTCAGAGGAGCAGATAGCTAGCACAGATGAGGAGAGCGATGCAGCTAAAGAGGAAGATGCGACGGTTGCCAAAGAGAAAGAGGCGCCCGCTTCAGTTGAGCAGAGTGAGTCTGAAGTCGAGGTTGCTACTGGTGAGAAGGTAGAAGAGGCCACTCCAGATGCAGAACTGAAGATTGCAACCCCACGCCCAGAGGGTGAAGGTGAGGCTGGGTTGAGCGAAGGGGGTGAGGCAGAAGAGACGTTGGCTCGGGTAAAGCAGGAGCTACTGCTGGCGCAAGAGGAGGTGGCTAGCTCCAAGCAGGAGGGCATAGAGCTGCAGTCACGGGTAGGTGATTTAGAGAGTCAGGTGACCGATCTACAGCGCCTTATTACCCTGAAGAGTGAACAACTTGCTACGCTACAGGCACATGCTGCAGCAGGGCAGGAGGCAGTTGAGGCAGAGGCAGTTGAGGCAGAGACAGAACCGACAGAGAGTGAGACCGCCACAATTGCAGAGAGTGAAGCTGTAGAGGTGACACCACTTGCGCCACCTGTAGAGAGTGAGCCTGTAGAGATAGAGAAGCCTGCTGTAGCAGAGGTTGAGACGGCAGCACCAGTAGCTGTAGAGGAGCCTAAACCGGCGGTAGAGCCGTCTGTAGAGAGCGAGGCACCAGCAACACCGGTAGCCAAGGTAGCGCCGCCTCCAGCTAGGCAGAAGCCGGAGCCAGTAGATGAGCCTGGGTTTATGGATAGTATCTTGGGTAACGCCACTATGCTCGGTATTGGCGGCGGGGTAATAGCAGCTATCTTGGGACTATTTATGTTTATGAGTCGCCGTAAGGGCGGTGATGTAGAAAACTTTGAGGAGAGCATTCTGCTGGATAGCAGTGATATGGAAGATGTTGAGTCAACTCTAGAGGAGGTGGTTGAAGAGCCAGGACATACTGAAGATACCTCTTTTCTAAGTGATTTCTCTCCCAGTGATATTGATGCACTACAGGATGAGACTGGTGAGGTAGATCCACTTTCAGAGGCAGATGTATACATATCATACGGACGTTATCAGCAGGCTGAAGAGCTGATTAGACAGGCTGTTGAGAAAGACCCAAATAGACATCTATTGCAGCATAAACTGTTCGATATCCTCTATGCACTCAAGAGTGAGGATGAGTTTGTAAAGTTGGCTGAGGCCTCGGTGGGAACGCCGGTTGAGACGAGTGATGCTGCAGCTTGGAAGAAGATCCTCTCGATGGGTAGCATCTTGGCTGCAGATAATGCCCTGTTTGCCGGTGCGGAGCCATTAGAGGGGGCTGTGGAACAGAGTATAGATGATCTGGACGATATAGATGATGCGCTAGATGATGACATGGATGATTTTGATCTGGATGGAATTGCAGCTGAACTGGATGCAGAGGAGGCGGCAAACCTGGAGGCAGCATCAGAACTGGAGGGTTTAAAGGAAGATGATGAGGATATGGATCTTGATCTTGATCTGTCCGGTCTAGATACAGTTGATGACCTAGAGGTTGAGGGTGAAGAGATAGATCTGTCTGAGATGGATGCGGCCGAGGAGACCACTCTGGATATTGGTCCTATGGTTACAGAGGATGAAGATGATAGCTTGGATGACCTTGATCTGGCCGATCTAGATGATGATGTGGATATGCTGGTCGATATCTCTACAGAAGATGGTGCGGAAGATTCGTCAATCCTTACCGACCTGTCAGAGTCTGAATTGGTGTCTCTTGATGTAGATGAGGCCGGAGAGGTGGATACCAAGATCGATCTGGCTCGTGCCTACATAGATATGGGTGATCCAGATGGCGCCAAAGATATCCTTGATGAGGTGTTGGGTGAAGGTAATGATAGCCAGAAAGAAGAGGCAGAGAAGTTGAAGGATCAGATCTCCTGATGTTTTTATAGCCGCAAGCAGGGATGAGGGGCGCACCTTGGTGCGCCTCTTCTATTTTACGCACTACTACTAATCTACATTCTTATAGGCTGATAATGCGCATAGCGATGGGGGTGGAATATGATGGTTCAACTTTCCATGGGTGGCAGGCCCAGGGTGATGTAGATACCGTTCAAGAGCGGCTAGAGATGGCGCTCTCAACTGTTGCCGATCACCCGGTCAGAGTACAGTGTGCCGGGCGTACAGATGCCGGGGTACATGGGCTGGGGCAGGTGGTTCATTTTGATACTACGGCTGAGAGAACCGACTGTAACTGGCTGCTGGGCACCAACGTTAATCTACCGAATGATATAAGTGTCCACTGGGTAACGCTGGCAGCCGCTGATTTTCATGCCCGCTTCTCAGCCCTTAGCCGCAGTTACCGCTATACCATCTTGAACCGCATGACCAGGTCTGCTATCTGGTACAACCGGGCAGTGTGGATACACCGTCCGCTAGATGTAGCCTTGATGCAGCAGGCTGCTAGTTATCTGATTGGAACCCACGATTTCTCCTCCTATCGCGCTCTGCGCTGTCAGGCCAATAGTCCAGTACGCAGTGTGATGGAGCTAGAGGTGCAGCGTGATGGTGATATGATTACCATAGATATCACCGCTAACGCTTTTTTGCACCATATGGTAAGAAATATCGCCGGTGTGTTGATCGCTATCGGTCAGGGTGAGCGGCCGGTGGAGTGGAGCCGACAGGTGTTGGAGTACCGGGATCGCACCCTGGGTGGGGTTACAGCACCACCAGATGGGCTATATTTTGTGCGGGTAGAGTATCCGCCGGAGTTTCAGCTGCCGCAGAATCCGCTGTTATGAGTGGTTGCAGTCTTCCTCCAATTGGCACTATCCTGTATCTTTGACCCCCTGATGAGAACTCGGATCAAAATCTGCGGAATAACCCGTCCAGAGGATGGGTTGGAGGCGGTGCGCCTAGGGGCAGATGCCATCGGTTTGGTATTCTATCCGCCTAGCTCACGGGCCATAACCATACCTCAGGCGGCCAAGATTGTAAGCGTTTTGCCACCACTGGTTACAGTGGTGGGGCTGTTTGTAAACGGTTCACGGCAGGAGATTGCTGCGACTCTAGAGGCAACCCGTATCGACCTGTTACAGTTTCATGGTGATGAGAGTCCAGAGGATTGTGCTGGGCATGGTCGCCCCTATATTAAGGCGATACGTCTGCGTGATGGGGTCGATCTAGAGCTGGAGCAGGGGCGTTTCTCCGAGGCCAGTGGTCTGTTGCTGGATAGCTACCACATGGGTGAGTGGGGAGGTACTGGAACTACCTTCGATTGGAGTGCTATTCCTGCTGTCATGGCTTCGTCTATTATTCTGGCTGGAGGGCTGACAGCAGACAATGTAGGGCAAGCAGTACAGCAGGTGCGACCCTATGCGGTCGAGGTAAGTAGTGGTGTGGAGCTGGAGAAGGGGATAAAAGATAGTGCCAAGATTAAAGCATTTGTACGAGAGGTAGAGCGTGGCGATAGAGAAGAGTAGTGATTTTATGAACATGCCGGATGAACACGGTCATTTCGGTATATATGGCGGCATATTTGTGGCAGAAACCCTAATGGAGCCGCTGGCTGAGTTGCGTCATGCCTACCATAAATATATGCAGGATGAGCAGTTTTTGGCAGAGCTGGATGCCGACCTGCAGCACTATGTGGGTCGTCCCTCACCGCTTTACCATGCTCAACGCTGGAGTCGTGAGCTGGGTGGGGCACAGATCTATCTGAAACGGGAGGATCTGAACCACACCGGGGCACACAAGGTAAACAACACCATCGGTCAGGCACTGTTGGCGCAGCGGATGGGCAAGAGGAGGATTATTGCTGAGACCGGGGCAGGGCAACATGGAGTAGCCACAGCCACTGTCGCTGCCCGTTTGGGGCTGGAGTGTGTGGTCTATATGGGGGCGGTAGATATAGTGCGGCAGGAGGCCAATGTTTATAGGATGAAGATGTTGGGAGCGAAAGTGGTATCGGTTGAGTCCGGCTCTCGTACCCTTAAAGATGCCCTCAATGAGGCGATGCGAGATTGGGTCACCAATGTCGATGATACCTTCTATATCATCGGCACTGTGGCTGGCCCCCACCCTTACCCAGCTATGGTGCGAGATTTTCAGACGGTCATCGGGCGCGAGGCCAGGCAGCAGATTCAGCAGCAAGCTGGTAGTCTGCCAGATGTGCTGGTGGCCTGTGTTGGCGGCGGCTCTAACGCCATCGGTCTGTTTCACCCATTTTTGGAGGATGGAGATGTCGCTATCTATGGGGTAGAGGCGGCAGGTGAGGGGCTGGATAGTGGCAAGCATGCGGCACCGCTCTGTGCAGGAGAGGTTGGGGTACTACATGGCAACCGCACCTATCTTATGGAGGATGCAGATGGTCAGATCATCGAGACTCACTCCATTTCGGCTGGACTGGATTATCCTGGAGTCGGGCCAGAGCATGCGTGGTTGAAGGATAGTGGGCGGGCCAATTATGTGGCGGTAGATGATAAAGAGGCACTTCAGGCATTTCATACATTGACCAGAGTAGAGGGTATCATCCCAGCCCTTGAGTCGAGCCATGCCTTAGCTTATGCAGCTAAGCTGGCAGCAGAGATGGCACCTGAACAGATCGTACTGGTCAATCTATCTGGGCGTGGGGATAAGGATATACATACAGTGGCAGCGCTGGAGGGGATAGAGCTATGAGCCGGATTACAGCCTGCCTACAGCAGCTGAAACAGGATGGGCGTACAGCGCTTATACCATTTATCACTGCGGGTGATCCCACCCCTGAGGTTACCCTGCCGCTAATGCATGCAATGGTAGAGGCGGGAGCCGATATCCTTGAACTTGGGGTGCCATTCTCCGATCCGATGGCCGATGGTCCGGTTATCCAACGGGCTAGTGAGAGGGCGTTACAGAATAGTATTGGGATGCGCGATGTCCTGGCTATGGTGCGTGAGTTCCGTCAGGATGACCTGAAAACTCCGATTATACTGATGGGTTATCTCAATCCGATTGAGGTGATGGGATACCAAACATTTGCCACTACAGCTGCGGCGGCTGGGGTGGATGGAGTATTGACAGTGGATCTGCCGCCAGAGGAGGCGGATGGGTTTTTGCGGGAGATCTTGCCAGAGGGGATTGACCCCATATTTCTTATCGCCCCAACCAGCACGGTTGAGCGTATTAGGCTGGTATGTGAGGCTGCGAGTGGGTTTGTATACTATGTGGCGGTTAAGGGTATCACTGGGACTAGTGACTTTGCCATAGATGAGGTGGCAACCAAGGTGGCTTCTATTCGGCAGGAGAGTGACCTGCCGGTCGGGATCGGTTTTGGGATCAAAGATGCCATTTCAGCCAAGGCTGCCGCTAAGGTAGGAGATGCTGTTATAGTAGGTAGTGCAATAGTTAGTAGGATAGAGAAATTGGCAGATAGACGGAATGCGATTGTGCCAGAGATTACCGGGTTTTTATCGACACTGCGTGCGTCGATAGATACTATTTAGGAGACTCTGATTAAATCCATCCATGGCTTTATCAGAGCACGTAAATGAAAAATGCGATTTTTCATTTCCTTCATTTTCCATGGCTTATGGCCATAGAAAATGGCAGCACATCCGTGTGCTGCTCGAACTACTGAATAAATCAGATGTTCCTTGAGTCTATTACAATAGGTAGATAGCCATGAGCTGGTTTGAAAAGTTTATACCCAGTCGTATTCGTACCGAGACAAACTCCAAGCGTGGAGTACCGGAGGGGTTGTGGGCTAAGTGCTCTGGTTGTAGCGCCATTCTCTACCGTGCCGAGATGGAGCGGAGCCTTGATGTATGCCCCAAGTGCGGGCGGCATGAGCGTATGGGCGCGCGGCGGCGGCTTGACACCTTTCTTGATCAAGGTGAGAGGGAGGAGATTGGAGCTGAGCTAGAACCACTGGATCCACTGAAGTTTAAAGACAGCAAGAAGTACAAAGATCGCCTAACCCAGGCACAGAAAAGCAGTGGCGAAAAAGATGCCATGGTCGTTATGCGGGGGCAGCTTAAAGGTATGGATATAGTGGTCGCAGCCTTTGAGTTCTCTTTCATGGGAGGCTCTATGGGTTCTGTAGTTGGAGAGCGGTTTGTGCGAGGGGTAGATGATGCGCTAGAGCAGGGCATCCCAATGGTCTGCTTCTCCGCTAGTGGTGGTGCCAGGATGCAGGAGTCACTCTTCTCACTGATGCAGATGGCTAAGACCAGTGCCGCTCTGGGCAAAATGGCGCAGCGTGGCCTGCCATTTATCTCTGTCATGACAGATCCAACCATGGGTGGAGTATCGGCTAGTCTAGCTATGTTGGGAGATGTTAATGTGGCTGAACCCAACGCACTGATAGGTTTTGCTGGGCCTAGGGTGATCGAACAGACGGTGCGGGAAACGCTGCCAGAGGGGTTTCAGCGGAGTGAGTTTCTGCTGGATAAAGGAGCCATCGACATGATTGTTGACCGGCGTGAGATGCGTGATCGTCTAGCCAATATTTTGAATATATTCAGCCATCGACCCAACTTGGTAGATGCAGTGCAGTAACCTTAAGCAGTGGCTGGAGTGGCAGGCTACGCTCCATCCAGAAGAGATAGAGTTGGGACTGGATCGGGTCGCTGCAATTTGGCAGCGGCTGCACCCTACCCATTTCTCTCCCACTATTATCACTGTCGGCGGGAGTAATGGCAAAGGCTCCTCTGTCGCTATGCTGGATGCCATCTTCAGTGCATCTGGGTATCGTGTAGGCTGTTACACCTCACCCCATCTATGGCGCTATAACGAACGAATCAGAGTGGTTGGCCAAGAGGCAACCGATGCTGATATATGTCAAGCATTTGAGCAGGTGGAACAAGCACGTGGATCTACTCAACTCACCTATTTTGAGTTTGGCACTCTAGCTGCCCTGCATCTATTTTCTCAACAGAAGCTGGATATAGTGATCCTGGAGGTGGGGCTGGGTGGCAGACTGGATGCGGTTAATATCATCGATCCAGATGTAGCGCTAATCACCACTATCTCAATCGAACACACCGAGTGGCTAGGTAGTAGTCGGGATGAGATTGCGCGGGAGAAGGGGGGTATTATGCGGAGTGGTCGACCGGTAGTTATAGGTGATAGCTCTCCCCCGTTAGCCCTGCTTGAACTGGCAGATGGTCTAGAGATATCACCGTTTGTAGCAGGGCGGGATTATCACTGGCAGCACCACGACCAATCATGGGAGTGGGTCTGTGGTGAGGAGCGGCTTACAGATCTTCCTCTGCCCAGGTTACAGGGCGAGTTTCAGCTACAGAATGGAGCTGCTGTATTGACAGTTATCGCACAACTTCAATCGCGCCACCCAGTCAGCTATGAGGCGATTAGCATAGGATTGCAGCGGGTTGAGTTGCCAGGTCGTTTTCAGATTATAGAGGGTGATATAACCACCATTCTAGATGTGGCTCACAATCCCGAGGCGGCCGCTGTACTGGCAGATAGCCTGCGAGAGCTGCCGAGTGAAGGGTCAACTTTGGCGCTATTCTCAGCTCTGGAGGATAAGGATATTAAAGGGGTGGTGGCGCTCATGTCGGAGGTGGTTGATAGTTGGTATCTCGCTCCGCTGCAAGAGCTGCGTGCCGCCTCGATTGAGACGCTGCAGCAGGCGCTGCTAGATTCTGGGGTAGAGTCATCCAGTATGTCCCTGTTTTCGACTATTGAAGATGCATTTATCGGGGCACAAGAGAGTGCGGTAGCGGGCGACAGAATTGTCATATTTGGCTCTTTTCATACCGTTGCCCAGGCTGTACTACGTCTGTAAGACTGGTTTCGATAACTGGGTCAAACTTATATCCTATTATCAGGTTGAAATTTGGCCTATATACTGTTTTTTTAGGTTGAATTTCAGTCCGATAGGGCCTGTTGGATTAAAGGCAGGAGTAGCGATCTCCTGATATACTCTATGCTCCTGCACAGAAGAGGGGTTAATCTGGTGGATGAGAAGCTAAAACGGCGGCTAGTTGGGGCGACAGTACTAGTGTCGCTGGCAATAATATTTGTGCCTATGCTGCTAGAGGATGGGCCGGTAGTGTCGACTACTATCGATGAGACCAATATACCACTGCGTCCAGATCGGGAGTTCTCTTCAAAGATTCTACCGATGGAGAGTGAGACCCTCGATAGCATGCCTGCTGAGGATGGCAGCACACCAGATGATATCGACAGGTCTGAAGATGGACGACAGCAGACAGAAGATGAGGATGGTGGCGAGGAGAAACAGCCCACTGTCTCAGATGAGCAACCAGTGCAGAGTGAGGATTTGCGTGAGGGGATTTCAGCTTGGGTAGTGCAAGTTGGAAGTTTCTCTCAACAGCAGAATGCAACCAAGGTTGAGCTAGATCTACAGCAGAAGGGTTTTTCCGCATTTGTGGAGCAGACCGATATGCAGGGGAGACAGCTTTACCGTGTTTTGGTGGGGCCTGAGGTGGATAAAAAACGGGCAGATAAGATCATGCAGAATCTAAAGCCGGCGATTGAACAGTGGAAGTTGGAGGGTAAACTACGTCGCTATCCATGAGAGTAATCTGGTAGAGTTGTGCATTCACAATAAAAATGGCAGTGCTAACTTAAAGAGGAGCGAGCAATGAGTGATATGGTATGGGTAGATTACCTGATTATAGGCATAATTTGTCTCTCTGCGATTGTCAGCCTGATGCGAGGATTTGTGCGCGAGGCCTTCTCTCTGGCAGCGTGGATTCTAGCCTTCTGGGTTGGCTGGACCTTCTTTCGAGATCTAGCAGAGCACTTGGTCTGGTTAGATCTGCCATCATTACGTTTGGGCGCTGCCTTTGTCATCCTGTTTTTGCTGACCCTGATCTTGGGTGCGTTGGTAAACTACATCATCGGCAAGTTGGTAGATAAGAGTGGTTTGAGTGGCACTGACCGGATGGTGGGGATGCTGTTTGGGATCGCCCGTGGGGCGGTGCTGGTATCTATAATGGTGTTGCTGGCTGGGCTTACCCCTATGCCTAATGATCCGTGGTGGCAGGAGTCACAGTTGATCAGCTATTTTAGTGAGTTGGCGGTCTGGCTACGGGAGCTGTTACCGCCAGATATTGCAGATAAGTTTACATTTGGGTAATAGTTTAATTGTATAGTAGGGCTATAAACCTGAGGAGACTCTGATCTGTTCGTCACTCCCGCACAGGTGGGAATCTATGTGGTTAACTCCACTGGATCCAGGCCTTAGTCGGGATGACAAAAACGGAATTGATCAGAGTTTCCATAATCTATATTAGTTGCTGGATTTATATACTATGTGCGGTATTGTCGGTATTTTTGGACATAAACAGGTTAATCAGTCGCTTTATGATGCGCTGCTAGTACTTCAACATCGAGGGCAGGATGCCGCTGGGATAGTAACCCTGGATCAAGGCAAGCTGAATCTACGCAAGGATAACGGTCTCGCCAGGGATGTGTTCCATACTCGCCATATGCTGGAGCTGCGGGGTAACATGGGTATCGGCCATGTGCGTTATCCTACTGCCGGTTGCTCCTCTTCTGCTGAGGCTCAACCGTTCTATGTTAACTCACCCTACGGCATCACCTTGGCGCACAATGGTAATCTGACCAATGCAGATGAGCTGAAGGATGATCTCTATCGGGAAGATCTGCGCCATATAAATACAAAATCTGACTCTGAGATCCTGCTCAACATCTTTGCTCATGAGCTGCAGCGGCTAGGGAAGATACGTATCTCAGCACAGGATCTGTTCAAGGCGGTAGCTGTGGTGCATCGGCGTTGTCGTGGCGGTTATGCCGCAGTCGCCATGATTAATGGCTACGGTATTCTTGGTTTTCGTGACCCTTATGGTATACGTCCTGTCGTCTTTGGCAGTCGCCAGACAGAGGAGGGTAAGACCGAGTATATGATCGCCTCGGAGAGTGTGGCTCTGGATGTGCTTGGGTTTGAGTTGATTAGGGATATAGAGCCGGGTGAAGCGGTATACATAGATATGGAGGGCAAGCTGCACACCTTCCAGTGTGCGGCCAATCCGACTCACTCTCCCTGTATTTTTGAGTATGTCTATTTTGCTCGGCCCGACTCTATTATCGATGATATATTCGTCTATAAGGCGCGTTACCGTATGGGGGTGGCACTGGCACGCAAGATTGAGCGAGAGTGGGGAGAGCATGGGATTGATGTAGTGATCCCCATTCCAGATACCAGTCGTACTGCGGCTCTCTCTCTGGCTCATGCGCTGGAGTGTAGGTATGCCGAGGGGTTTATAAAAAACCGCTATATCGGTCGCACCTTTATTATGCCAGGGCAGACGGTACGTAAGAAATCGGTACGACAGAAGCTGAATGCCGTCGATATGGAGTTTAAAAACAAAAATGTACTTCTGGTAGATGACTCTATTGTGCGTGGCACCACCTCTAAACAGATCGTACAGATGGCGCGTGAT
>CBFDBF010000020.1:0-12526 GCA_965602975.1 uncultured Gammaproteobacteria bacterium
TATACATTGCTCTCTCCTCGCAAAAAATTATATGGGAGTGTTACCACTCTCCTGTTATCTTCTAAGGTTACATTGGCAACCTTATGCATTGCCGACAATCAGCCATACTATTTCGAGTTTAGCTCGTCAATACCACGATTAGCCAGCTCATCTGCCAACTCATTATCAGGGTGACCACTATGCCCCTTCACCCAAGCCCAGTCGATATCATGTTGTGCTGCCAGCTCATCCAGGGTGCGCCACAGGTCAACATTTTTGACCGGTTTTTTGCTGGCCGTCTTCCAGCCATTGCGTTTCCAGTTGTGAATCCACTGGCTGATGCCATCCTTAACATAGGTTGAGTCGGTGGTGACCCTTATCTTGGCCGGTCTGCTCAACGCCTGCAGTGCGGCAATAACCGCAAATAGCTCCATCCGGTTGTTGGTGGTCTCCGGCTCGCCACCCCAGAGCTGCTTATCTCTGCCACGATAGCGCAGGATTGCGCCCCAGCCGCCCGGCCCAGGGTTGCCCCGGCACGCACCATCAGTAAAGATCTCTACCCGTTCAGTCACTACTGCTCCTGGTTGTTGGTTCAATCACCCGTCCACCAAACAGCGCCGCACGCCTCTTCCAACCAGGACGCATAGGCGTCATGGTCGAGACTCGAAGTACCGCCTGTACTACATAGGCTCCAGCCAAAAATGGCCAGAGACGCTCTCCCTGCCGCTCCATAAACTCCAACCTCTCCATTATAGCTGCACTCTGTATCGGTGGGCGAAACATCAACGGCATAGCCAACTCCAACTCAAACCCCAACAGCGAGAGCCAGTCGTATAGCCGCCGTTGGGAGATAAACTGCCCGCACCACGGTACCCTGCCCTGCCGTCTGCCAAAGAGTCTCCATACCCCCCACAGGCTCCATGGGTTGAACCCTGCAATCAGTACTCTCCCCTCCGGGATCAGCACCCGCTCGACCTCACGCAGCACCTGATGTGGGTCCGCCACAAAATCGAGTGTGTGTGCCAACAGCACAGCATCGACGCTATCCGTAGCTATGGGTATATGTATCGAATCGGCCTGTATACCAAGAGTTCCAGCAGTAAACTGCCCGTTACTATCTATAACCAGATGGTTACCCATCTTACTGACTGCAGCAATCTCATCACTACTATCCGCCATACCCAACTGCAGCAGATAGTAGCCAAATAGCTCCGGTAGCAGCCGCTCTAACAGCGCCATCTCCTGCTGTTGCAGATAGCTCCCGGGAATCTGCCCAAACCACTGGTTTAGGCTAACACCTATATTCGGCTCTGTTTGGCAAAATGGGGAAGATCTCATAACTGGTTAAGAGGATACTCTTATCCAGAATGATCGGCAAAAGAGCTGGTGGTAAACAGATATTACTAAGGAGAACATAGATTAGCCACACAAGAGATGGACACTGGAGATGCGTGCATAAAATAGATCAGCCGGGTTTGTGCTTAGCTACCACTTTTACCCCCGAACCGGCCTGTTTTTTCGATTTGCGCCATAAGCCGTTACCAATAGCTCATATCACACAGACAATTGATGATGCTGTTTATAGCTGTTTTGTAAGTGGATGTCCGGTTAATTCTGGTAGTGTGTGCGGCATTATTTCTATGGTTGTGTCACACTATTCTGCATATACTACTAACGGATTAAACTAATAGTCGTGGCAACACAGAATACCCATATATGAACATTAGAAGATTCCTTCCTCTACTCCTGCTCCTGCTTTTTGCAGGAGTGGCAATGCTTGTGGTGTATTTCAAACCATCTGCAGATAAGCACAGCATGCCACCCACGCCGGTTATCTCTGTAGATACAGTAACCGTGAAACCAAAATCTTATCAGGTGTTGATCAGCTCATTTGGCCGTGTAGAGCCACGCACACAAGGACAGCTTGTTGCCCAGGTGTCTGGTCAGATCCTTGAAGTAAGCAAAAACTTGCGAGATGGTGGTTTTTTTCAGCAGGGAGAAGTATTGATCAAGATAGACCCACGTGACTACAAGATTCAAGTGGATATAGCGGCAGCGGAACTGGCAAATGCCAAGGTCAAATATGCTGAAGAGCTGGTACTTGCTGATCAGGCGATCAATGATCGCAAAATATTGCGTAACAAGGGTGCGTCTTCAGACTTTGCTATGCATATCCCACAGGTGGCAGCAGCAAAGTCACAGATTACTGCCGCCAATGCAAAACTGGAACAGGCCAGATTGGATGTGGAGCGCACCCAGATACGTGCTCCATACTCCGGGCGCATCCTCTCTAAAAACTCAGACATTGGAGATGTAATATCGGCCAACACAATACTGGCAAAGATATATGCAACCGACTTGGTGGAGGTCCGACTGCCGATCAAGAATAGTGAACTACCCTTTATAGATCTGCCTGAACAGTCAATCAGAGATAACCGTGGCAATAGAAGCTTACCTGGGGCAAAGATAGGCAATCGTCTGGGTGACAGTGTTCAGTACTGGCCAGCCACACTGGTACGAACGGCTGGTGCCATCGATGAACAGAGTCAGCAGCTCAATATTACCGCGCAAATAGAGCACCCCTATGCCATAGATAATAGTGATCGCCGTCCGTTAAAGATTGGACAGTATGTGACGGCAGAGATAGAGGGCAAGACTATAGCAAATGCCCTGGTCATTCCAAATGCAGCTATCTATCAGGGCAGCTATATTTATCTATTCAAAGATGGAGTGCTGGAACGGAGAGATATAGAGATAGCCTGGCAAAACAGCCAAGAGGCGCTAATCAGAAGCGGCATCTCTGCCGGTGAGCAGTTGGTGCTTACGCCTTTAGGTCGTGTTAGTAGCGGTACGCCAGTAAAGAAACTTGGTGCAAATATCAAAGCCGTGGCAGGAGGTGAACCAGAGATGCAGAAGAGGGGTTCCCCCAGGAGCCTTTCCCACAACAAGGACAGAGGGAAATGATTGCCTGGTTTGCACGCAACCATGTTGCTGCCAATCTGTTGATGCTTAGCCTGCTTCTTGTCGGCCTGCTATCTCTGAGCAAGCGCATCCCTCTTGAGGTGTTCCCAACCCTGGAGCCACAGCAGGTCAATGTCAGCATATCCCTGCGTGGCGCAACCCCGGAAGATGCAGAACAGAGCGTTGCAATTCTGGTTGAGGAGGCGGTACAGGATCTTGAGGGTATTGCGGAGATCACCAGTCGCTCTGCCGAAGGTTCATCCACCATAGGCATAGAGATCGACTCAGACTATGATCCCCGTGAGCTATTGGCCGATATCAAAAGCCGCGTAGATGCCATCAATAATTTGCCGGTCGAAGCGGAAAAGCCGGTAGTAAGTCTACTCAGCAGACGCCGTGAAGTTATCTCCGTAGCCGTAGCTGGCCCTTACTCCGAGAAAGAGATACGCACCATGACTGAGCAGGTGCGTGATGATCTTCTGCGCATACCTGGTATAACGCAAATCGAGTTGGATTCAGTTCGCCCTTATGAGATCTCCATCGAAGTATCAAAGGATCGTCTACGCCAGTATGGCATTTCACTACGGCAGGTGGCAGAGACCATAACCAAGAGCGCACAGGACATCTCAGCAGGCAACATAAAGGCTGAAGGTGGAGAGATTCTTATCCGCTCAAAAGGCAAAGCCTACAATCGTGAGCAGTTTGACAATATAGTCATCCTGACCAGACCGGACGGAAGTTTGGTGCTGGTGAAAGATCTAGCGCGGGTTGCTGATGGATTTGAAGAGACTGCATTGCGGAGCCGTTTCAATGGTCAAATGGCGGCGTTTGTAGATGTCTATCGCGTAGGTGATCAGAGCGCGATAACAGTAGCGGACAAGGTAATTGATTACGTCAACGGGCGTCAGTCCAGCTTACCCAAAGGGGCGGAGATAAAGGTCTGGCGTGATCGCTCAAAAATCGTAAAAAAGCGTCTGCAGACCCTCACCTATAATGCGATTCAGGGTGGCATACTGGTGCTGCTGCTACTTACTCTGTTTCTGCGTCCTTCGATTGCTTTTTGGGTGTTTATTGGCATCCCGGTCAGCTTTATGGGTGCCTTCGTGGCCATGCCCTTTTTCGGCGTCAGCATGAACATTATCAGTCTATTCGCCTTCCTGCTGGTATTGGGTATCGTGGTGGATGACGCCATTGTGACTGGAGAGAATGTATATACACATCTGCGCCATGCTGAGGATGGACTGGATGCGGCTATCAAGGGGACCAAGGAGGTCGCCATCCCCGTCACCTTTGGTGTCTTGACCACCATTGCCGCCTTTCTTCCACTGGCATTTATCGAGGGTAGGCGTGGGCTACTATTTGCTCAGATCTCAATCGTTGTAATCCCTATACTTATCTTTTCTCTGATCGAGTCCAAATTTGTACTACCGGCACACCTCAAACATATAAAGCTGCGCTCAGAACAGAAGAGCCAGGGCTGGCTGGAGCAGTTTCAGACCAGGTTCGCAGATGGTTTCGAGTCTGCGATATTGCAGTACTATCGACCGCTTCTCAAGATTGTGCTGAACCACAAGTTGACCACACTGATCATGTTTACCGGTGTACTAGTGATTATGCTCACTCTTATCTTCACCGGCTGGACCAAATTCACCTTCTTTCCACGGGTGCAAAGTGAATTGGCCAGGGCTAGTCTAACCATGCCCGCAGGAACCACTTTCGATGTAACAGACAGTTATATTCGCAGGATTACCGATGCGGCCTTTGTGCTGAAAAAGAAATACCGGGATGGTGATGAAGGCGACCTTATCCTAAATATCCAGTCTACTACTGGTTCTGGTGGCAGGCGCTCCTCCGGTTCCCATACAGGACGTGTGATGTTTGAAATAGTACCACCAGAAGACCGCAAGTCACCGCTGACAAGCTCCCAACTGGTGAAAGAGTGGAGAAAAATGATCGGCACTCTGCCGGGAGCGGAATCTCTCACCTTAAAAGCGGAGATAGGCCATACCTCAGATCCAATTGACATCCAGTTCTCCGGCAATGAGTTCTCTACACTGTCTGAAATTGCAGATCAGGTAAAAGAGCACCTACGACAATACCAGGACGTGTTTGATATTGAGGATAGTTTTTCAGATGGTAAGGAGGAGTTGCAGATAGAGCTCAAGGACGAGGCTCATGCCCTGGGGCTTACCCGTGCAGATATACTTAGCCAGATACGCCACGGTTTTTTCGGCTTCCAGGTACAGAGGATACAGCGCGGGCGTGACGACATCAGGGTTATGGTGCGTTACCCAAAATCAGAAAGAAGATCCGTATTTAATCTGGCAGACCAACGCATCACAAACAGCAGTGGTCAGAGCGTACCTCTGGGGCAGGTGGTAGAGCTAAAACCGGGCAAGAGTCCAACCTCAATCATCCGTATAAACCGATATCGCACGGTGAAGGTTACGGCAGACATAGACAAACTCAAAGCAAACATGACCCTGATCCAGGAGGATCTGAACAGCTATTTAAAGCAGCTATTAGTGCAGTATCCTGGGGTCAACTACGAGTTGGGAGGCGAGGCGAAGGAGCAACGGGAGTCGTTCAGCTCGATGGGTGTCGGCTTGGTAATAGTGCTCTTTGTTATCTACGCATTACTGGCTATACCGTTCAAATCCTATGCACAGCCATTCATCGTTATGTCTATTATTCCGTTTGGTGCCATCGGCGCTTTAGGTGGGCACTGGATTATGAACATGAACCTCACCATGCTAAGCATGCTCGGCATGATGGCTCTGGTAGGAATAGTGGTCAACGACAGCCTGGTACTTGTGGATTATATCAATAAACACAAAGATAATATGGGCCTCAAAGAGGCTATACTCAAGGCTGGCGTGGCGCGTTTCCGCCCAGTGATGCTTACCTCTCTTACCACCTTCATGGGTCTAATGCCGTTACTGTTTGAACAATCAACCCAGGCCCAGTTTCTTATACCTATGGCCGTCTCTCTGGGATTTGGTATTCTATTTGCGACCTTTATTACCCTGCTGCTGGTTCCGGTCAATTATATGCTGGTAGAAAATGGCAGAGAAGCTTTCCGGCGCTTTGTGGACAAGGGTCAGCCTGGTCCATAAGAGAAGAGATATAGAAGAGTGGTGTCCAGCAATTGAAAACTCCATATGGATATATGGCACCCCTATGAATACATATTCGAACTAAAAACATATTCATCACCATAAACTTGGTTACCGCAGCCCCACCACCGTCTTGCTATATATTAATATTTGCTACTGTAGATCAACCTGCCGACCACACTTGAGCGGTACTTAGCGGCATCGCCTAGAGTGGGCTGTATGGTGTAGCTGTCACTGTTACCCCATAACCGCCCTGTTTTTTGATCTGCACCAGAAACCGTTACCAACAGCTCGGATTACACTGATGATTGGTCATGCTGTTTATGGCTGTTTTATGAGCTGGTGTCCAGTGAATTGTTGGTTAGGCTCTTTGGATTACGATGCGATCTCTGCCTTTTTGCTTGGCCTGATAGAGAGCCTTGTCGGCTCGAAGCAAGATATCGGAATAGCTTGTATCAACCGATCCAATTTCACTGACGCCGATGCTCACAGTGATGGAGATTGGGCCATTTGTGGATTCAAAGGTCTGGTTTCGAACATCCTGACAAATCCTCTCTGCCAGTTGTCTGGCGCCTTCAATATCTGTTTCCGGCAGGAGCATGACAAACTCTTCACCGCCGTAGCGAGCCAGGAGGTCTTCTATTCTGATTATGTCTAGACAGATATTTGAGATATGTTTGAGAACTTCATCGCCTATGATGTGGCCATAGGTGTCGTTGATCACTTTAAAGTGATCCAGGTCAAGTATCAGGATTGCGTAGTCCCGGTTGAAGCGACGTGCACGCTTGAATTCGTTTTCACCAATTTTTTGTAATTCACGACGGTTGGCAATACCGGTTAGCTCATCCGTCGTTGCATGTTGTTGGAGTTTGAGAAAGGCCAGTTTTTTCTGCACGGCGTTCTTTGCATATATTGAGCTGATGAATGCTGTGACGAGAAAAAGCAGTAGATAAGTGATTAATGAGATCAATGCACGCTTAGAAGCGAGATCATCAATAAGTGCTTTAGAGATATGAGAGATATAGACCCAGTAGCGATCATTGGCTGATGGTTGATCAGCAGAGGCATCCATCTGAATATTTTCGACTGAACCCAGTTTGGCGCGATTCAATGGAAAGGCGCGCTGAAAAATAAAGAGTCCGGATTGTGTGGAAACAGAACCGCTGTCGCTGTGTGTGATTGCCGCCCAGACATCGGGGTGCTGTTTAGCAAAAGTCTCTTCACTGCCATACATAAAGCCCCAGCGTTGATCTTCAGGGACTCCCATCAACCAGAAGCCATCACTGTTAAGCATGGCAGTATCACCAATCAAAGTTTTGAAGATATCATCAATCCGGTCTAACAGCTCTTCTGGCGTGTAGTTGATGATTAAAACACCTTGCAACGCGCCATAACCGTCGTAGACAGGTGTGGCGAATCGTATGGTAGGAACAATCGGTTTTTCGATAACCCCATTATCCATATTCAGATCCAGGGGAGAGATATAGATGTCACCCTGGTCCAGTTTGATGGCGTCCTGAAAATAGTAGCGGTCACTCTTATTCTGCAGGTGGATTTTGGGAACGATCTCTTGCTCGCCCGCTTTGTTGTTGACTCTGACCAACTCGTTACCGTCGATACCAATATAGCGGATCTGCACATATTTCGGTTTTCGTCTGGCGAAGAGAGAAAACTCACGGGCGACATGTATCCAGTTAAGCATACTGTCTTCATGCATAAATTTTCTCAGCGTCTCTCCCTCTGCAAGAACCATCAGATCGGAGAGTTTCTGCTCAAACAGCATTGAGGTGAGTTCAGCAGCACTGCGTAATGCAGACTCTTCGCGAATCTGAATAGTCTGAAGTTCATATCTCTGGGATTGATTGGAGAAGGCGTAGAAAATGGCACTAATCAGTAGTGATGCAGGAATGAAAAGAACAAGAAAACTGACGATGAGTTCTTTTTTCATCGTAAGTTCACGGGGTTGTTCTGCATGGGAGTGATTGCTATTTACCATTGTTGTCATCTATGATGTTATCTTCGATCTTTCCAGGTGTAGGGAGAGCGCTTCTCATCACTGAGCTGCATCCTAGAGATGTAGTCAGCCAATGCCTTGAACTCCCGTTCGTTGAATCCTTCGATGATCTTCATCATGTCGCTGTTGGCATTGCGACGCTTGCCGTTTTGTATCCATACCAACTGCCGCAGTGAATAGTTGTAGTGCTGGCCCTGGATGAGTGGATAGGCCTCTTCCGGGTTACCTTCACCTCTCTCTCCATGGCACTCAGTGCAGTTATCACGGTAGAGTTCCTCACCATAGGAGAGGTCGGCTCCATCCCCTTTGCCCGTTGCCGTTGTCATCTTCAATGTTTCTATATAAGCCGCCACGTCTGCGAGGGATTGTGCGCCGCCAATCTCTTCTGGAATGGCAAAGGGGTACATTGAGGGGTTGTCACGATTGTTGGCGCGAATATCAGCAAGCTGCTTGAGAGTGACAGAATGGTGTTGACCGGCGATTTGGGGATAGGCGCCGTTAGGGGTGCCCCAGCCCTCAGGCATGTGGCAGACGGCACACCCTTCATAGACGGTTTTGCCGTTGGTTGGATTAGGGGTCAGTAGCGCTGCCTCTTCCCGCTCAAGTCGTGCTTCGTTCCATCCTGCAAAGCTCGCTGTGCTCAAACCCCAGGCAATGAAGAGGAGTATTAAGCAGGTTAAGGCTTTCGGCCAGATCATAACAAACCCTTCAATCAGTGACACATTGGCATGTTCTTGAAAGCAATCCCTACTCTGCTATACAACCATGAATTTAATGGCACCTTTAAATCTACCAAAAAACAGTGGATTTAGAAACTATTTTACGATATTAATTATTACCAACGATGTTGTTAATTGTGCGATACAACATTCGATTCATTCACTTATGAAGGCGGGGGATTCCAGAAATGAACCGAGCACCCAGCCAAAACCGGCCGAGCAGAACAGCACCTAGCAGCATGGCTTAGGGTGGAGTGCGGCCTTGATTACTGGTTTTACCCCATAACCAGCCTGTTCTCTCAATATTCACCAGAAATCACGCTCAACGGCCTTGATGGCATGGGAGATCCGTTGAATTGCCAGCTGGTGTTTTATGAGTGGGTGTCCGGTTAGTTGTTTTATGAGTGGGTGTCCGGTTAGTTGCCACAAACGGGAGACGCCTACAGTGGTGTAGGTGAATAGCGTTAGCTAGGAATATAAGCCTAGGCGGGGAATACATAAAAGGCAGATAATCAGTATGGATGCCCCTCCCCCACAAGGGGGGAGGCGGGGAGGGGGAGTCAAAACGAGGTATTTAGCAACTCATGCCAATCTTTTTATTACGGACATAACCAACATACCCGAGCACTAAAAACACAAAGCCCATTGATAACGACACCCAATCAAACTCTTGGTACTCAACATAACGATATACACCAGTCCCAAAAATTATCGCCCCCATCGCCCAAAATAGAAGAATACCTGTTGGAATTTTTGCTCCACCCTCTCCTAAGCCGTATATCTGTTTAGCTTTACTCATTACGATATTTATATCATTTACCTCTTTTACGCACTCATCTGAGCAAGCCAGTCCCAAACCTGTATCAATGGCGCACTCTTCACAAACAGATTTGTTACACGCCTTACATATACCATTGGCATTTCTTTCTGTGTGTTTAAAACAATTCATATATCCCCTAAGCCTCATATACCCATGAATATCTAAGCTCAGCCTACCGTATAGCTTTCAATTAACTGAGTCCACAATTACCTAGACACCAGCCCAAATATTGCATCTAAATACAACCTATAGCAACCTATAAAAACGGCCTTAATGGCCAGAGAGATCCGTTGAATTGCTAGCGGTGATTTTATGAGTGGGTGTCCGGTTAGTTGTTAGCGACTATTGTCGCTTATTAAAAGTATCCGTTAAACTGGGGGAGGTTCAGTCTGACCCCTTGATTTTGTGAATTTATTGGTTTCCGCAGGAGTTATCAGGGCTACCATCATGACCACTCATTTAAGCCACCCGCGGTAGGTCCAAAATATTTACTAAAAGAGTCAATGATTTCATTTTGAAACGAGTTGGGTGGGCCTTCATAATTGGCGATATGCCTTAGCATTGAGACGGCTGATGTAACCTGCTCTGCGGTGAATGACTTTTTACTTGGCGCCATCAGTTTTTGTATGTCCTGAACCGATGAAACATCCCCATTTAATAAAAATATGCTCGAACCAAGTAGAGAGGCAGATGCCTTTTCATCCAGGTGGAACACCTCATTAAACTGTTTTAGGATCTCTTGTTTTTGCTCAGCGCTCATCTCTCCCTCACTTTTGACCAATGCCACAATTAGCAGAGCGGTCACATGCATGGGGCTATCTAAGGAATATATTGGATTGGCATGATATTTATTCGCCCAATCTCTTCTTCTTTTCCATGCAAATGGGTTGAGCCAGCCTATATCTATCCCATTGCTGCTCAATCTATTAACCAAAATCAGAATTGTGACAATGGCACCTAATGCGGCTAACAGTATATGCATATCTTTGTTTCTCTATGTTGCGACGCTTTCCCATACGTACAGCAATACTATAGCGTTGTTGCTAGACAACTATCCTGCCATTTATGGATAATACCGAACGACTGGTTAGTATTAAATTACCTTCCTACTCTCTATGTAGGGTATTTATCAGTATATCCATTAACCTAGCAGATCATCCGCACTAATTACCAGTTATTTATTCTATACGAACATTATGGAGAAACAGGGCGATTTTCCACCCATCCGCTGCTGCCTCTGTTCTACTGCTCCGCTCCTTTTATCTGCTCTAGAGTCACGCCCCTACCACGAACCGGCGACACAATAACCTCTGGAAAAAGGGGCTCTTCTCCAGTATAGTTTTGCGGATTATGGCTCTAAAACATAGATTTTCTTCCCTGCTGCTCGCCTTGGCAATACTGCTTCTATCCGGCTGTATGCAAGGCTCTACGCTCAAAAGCAACCCTTACAGAGAGAGCAGTCAAGTCCGCTCTGGAGGTCCTCTATGGGATCGAATAAGTGGGGGTTTTGCATAAAAAAACTACCCCCGCCCAGGGGTGGCCAAGGCTATCACGCGACTCGGTAACCAGCAGACATACCTAAACCGACTACATGAACAGGCTGGGCCATATCTCTATTTTATCGCTACTGAGGTGGAGCGGCGCGGGATGCCCATGGAGCTGGCACTGCTTCCAGCTGTAGAGAGCATGTTTCGCCCATTTGCCTACTCGCACGGTCGAGCCGCCGGTCTCTGGCAGTTTATTCCAGCCACCGGCAAACGCTACGGCCTAAAACAGAACTGGTGGTATGACGGACGGCGTGATATAGCCGCCTCGACCCATGCCGCTCTGGATTTTTTAGAGAGTCTCAACCGACAGTTTGATGGCGACTGGGAGTTGACGCTTGCCGCCTACAATGCCGGTGCTGGTGCTATACGCAAAGCCCTGCGTAAAAGCAGCGACAAGGCGTACTGGTCACTTAAACTGCACCGTGAGACCAGCAGATATGTGCCCCGCCTGCTAGCTGTAGCCTCCCTGCTAAAAAATCGTCAGCAATCAGGATTAACCCTGACTGCCATCCCCAATAAGCCGGTTTTCACCTCTGTAGATATAGGCTCACAGATAGACCTCGCGATGGCCGCCAATATGGCCGGAATAGAGCTAGACGATCTCTACCGCCTCAATCCAGGATTCAACCGCTGGGCAACCGCCCCTAAAGGGCCGCATCAGCTACAGATTCCAGTAGAGAGAACGGCAGAGTTCAAGGCTAAACTGGCACAACTTGATCCAGCAGAGCGGATGCAGTGGCGGCGTTATAAGATCAAAAATGGCGACAGCTTAGGAATTATTGCCGAGCGGAGCGGCACCACCATTGCGCTGATCCAGCAGATCAATAAGCTCAAGGGAAACCGTATCCGGGCAGGCAGACATCTGCTGCTACCTATCGCCTCTAAACACCCAGCACAATACGTCTTGAGTGCCAGTCAGCGCAGAGCAAAGATCCAGCAGCGCACACATAGCGGCAAGCGCATCACCCATCGCGTTCGCTCTGGGGATAACCTGTGGGATCTTGCTCGTAAATACAACGTATCCCACCGCAGTCTGGCGAAATGGAACGGTATGGCTCCACGTGACACCCTTAAGTTGAAGCAGGAGCTGGTGATCTGGATTAAAGAGAAGGGTGGCCAGAGCGAGCCGCGGGTATCTATAGATATCGATGCCCGTCCACCAAAGAGTAAAAGCAGTCTGCACTATCAGGTACGTCAAGGCGACTCTCTATCTACCATAGCCCACCGCTTCAAGGTTAAAATTGCAGATATCAAGCAGTGGAACCAGCTAACGGGAAAATATCTTCAGCCGGGGCAGAGGCTAAAGCTCCATGTGGATCTCACAGAACAGACACTGTAGTAGACTCTTCTGCTTGTATTACTCCGGTGAA
>CBFDBF010000021.1:0-11997 GCA_965602975.1 uncultured Gammaproteobacteria bacterium
ATGATGTTCTCAACATCCTCACCGACGTAACCCGCCTCTGTTAGGGTGGTTGCATCAGCAATGGTAAATGGGACATCTAAAATACGCGCCAATGTCTCTGCCAGCAGGGTCTTACCAGAACCGGTGGGCCCGATCAGCAGGACATTACTTTTGGATATCTCGACTTCATCCTTCTGGGTACCAGCATGCAGCCGCTTATAGTGGTTATAAACAGCAACCGATAGTACTTTTTTCGCCTGAGGTTGACCGATGACATACTGGTCTAGCAGCTCATAGATCTCTTTCGGCTTAAGCAGTGCTCCACCATCAGCAGCCGTACCCTCCTGCATCTCCTCACGAATGATATCATTACAGAGTTCGACGCACTCATCACAGACAAAGACCGATGGTCCCGCAATCAGTTTGCGCACCTCATGCTGGCTCTTACCGCAAAAAGAGCAGTACAACAGTTTACTGTCGTCAGCTTTGCCTTTTTTCTTGTCACCCATGCTCTTTAATCCTCGTCGCTGGCCGACCTCTCTGCCAAAACCTGGTCTATTAAGCCATACTCTACCGCATCTTCACCACTCATGAAATTATCCCTCTCCGTATCCTTGGAAACCTGCTTAATCGACTGCCCGGTGTGTTTGGCCATAATCCCATTCAAGTGCTCACGCAGCAGCAGAATCTCTTTGGCGTGAATCTCTATATCTGTAGCCTGCCCCTGAAAACCACCTAGCGGCTGGTGGATCATCATTCTTGAATTTGGTAGGCAGAAGCGCTTACCTGGCTCACCACCAGTCAGCAGCAGAGCGCCCATACTTGCAGCCTGCCCCACACACATAGTGCTGACATGAGGACGAACAAACTGCATAGTGTCATATATAGCTAAGCCTGCACTAACCGAACCACCTGGTGAGTTGATATATACATGTATATCCTTATCTGGGTTGTCCGACTCCAGAAACAGCAACTGGGCCACTACCAGATTGGCTACATGATCATCTATCGCCCCCACCAGAAAGATCACCCGCTCTTTGAGTAGTCGAGAGTAGATGTCATAGGAGCGCTCGCCCCGTGCCGTCTGCTCTACAACAATTGGAACCAGCCCAAGATTAGTTGTCTCTACTGCACCCATAGTGTCTCTAGCGGCCATATATATAAAACCCTTTAATTCGCATTGTCTGCTGGATTTACCAAGGCATCAAAATCGGTAATCTGCTCCTCTACCTTGACCTGCTCCACCACCCAGTCTACCACCTGCTCTTCAATCACGATATTCTGCACTGCGGCCAGCTGCTGTTCATTAGCATAGTAGTAATCTACCACCTCTTGTGGATCATCATAGCCCTGTGCCACCTCATCTACCCTGGCTCTAACCCGCTCTTCATCAAGTTTAATCCCGCTACTCTTTACCAGCTCAGAGACAATTAGCCCGAGAGAGACACGCCGTCTGGCCTGATCTTCAAACAGACTCAGCGGCAGATCCAGGCTACTGCCATCCTGACCACCCTGCGCCATGCTGGCCTTGGTCTGCTCCAACATGGCCTCTGACTCCTGTTTTACCATAGACTCTGGGATTTCGACCGGATTCGTCTCCAATAGTGCGTCCATTACCTGCTTTTTTAACGTTTCACGGACCTTCTCATCCCGCTCATGCTCCAGATTAGTACGGATTTCACCCCTAAACTCGGTCAAATCTCCACTGGCAACCCCGTAGGCCTGAGCAAACTCTGCATCTACCTCTGGCAATACCGGCTCCGCCACTGCGGAGATCTCCACCTCAAAGGTTGCCATCTTTCCAGCCAGGGTATCAACCCCGTATTCATCCGGGAATTTGAGCTCCAGAGTTCTACTCTCGCCAGCAGAGCCACCTACCAATCCATCTTCAAACCCCTCAATCATGGATTTAGAACCAAGCACCAGAGGTACATCATCGGCTGAACCACCATCAAATGCCTCGCCATCGATAAAGCCTTTGAAGTTGATAGTTAGCTGATCCCCAACCTTAGATGACCGCTCTACCACATCCCAAGTTACCCGCTGTCCGCGCAATTTCTCTATCACCTGCTCCATATCACCATCTGCGATCTCAACCACCGGCTTCTGAATGGTAACCCCAGAGATATCATTCAAGGTGATCTCTGGCATAACCTCAAATGTTGCGGTATAAGCCATCCCCTGCTCTCTCTCTGCCGGTTCAATAGTTGGATTCCCTGCCGGTTGTAGCTCCTCGCTCTTAAGGGCCTCAAAGTAACTAGACTGCACCAGCTCTCCAAACACCTCATGCCTCACCTGCTCCTGATAACGTTTACGCACCACTGTAAGTGGCACTTTGCCAGGACGAAAACCATCCATTTTGGTGGTTTTAGCTATCTGTTGTAGCCGTTGGGAAACCTTCTCATCTATCTGCTCAGCCGGCAGCTCAACGGTCATCCGACGCTCTAATCCTTCACCTGATTCAACTGAAACTTGCATAAACACCTCTTGGGCAGATGGCACTGCCTATCATCTGTTCTATAAAAACAACTTTAGACGCATATGGTTTATGCGCCACTATGACACCTATTATTCAGATCAATCCATAACTCCAGCACAGACTAAAACCCATGTGGCTAATTCCGTTGGATCTCAGCCTTTGCCGGGATGGCTATCAGAATATGGTGCGAAAGGGGAGACTTGAACTCCCACGGGTTGCCCCACTGGAACCTAAATCCAGCGCGTCTACCAATTCCGCCACTTTCGCAATCTTTAAAAACTAAAAATACTACGGCTGCCCCTCTAACTCCGCCCCCTCTTTCTCTGGCGGCATAAGATCAGCCTTACTAATACCTAACATCAACACCGCCGTACTGGCGACATATATAGATGAGTAGGTTCCTACCACTACACCGATAATCAACGCCGTAGCAAAACCGTGGATAATCTCTCCACCCATAAAGAACAGTGCCAACAACACCAACAGGGTGGTCATGGAGGTGACCAAGGTGCGTGAGAGAGTCTGATTCAGCGACCTGTTAATCACCTCTTGCGCCGTACCCTTGCGCATCTTACGAAAATTCTCACGTATCCGATCATACACCACGATAGTGTCATTAAGAGAGTAGCCGATAACTGCCAATACTGCTGCCAATACCGGCAGATCAAACTCTATCTGAAAAAATGCAAAAATCCCAATAGTGATAGATACGTCATGTACCAGCGCAATGATCGACCCGACCGCAAAACGCCACTCAAACCGCAAGGCAACATAAATCAGGATACCGATCAGGGCATAGAGCATCGCCAGACCACCATCTTCAGTCAGCTCCTCTCCCACCTGCGGCCCGACAAACTCAACCCGCCGCAGTTCCGCTGTACCTGCCGTGGTGGCATTAAGCACAGTCACCGCCCGATCACTCAACTCCGCACTACTAATATCATCCCTTGGGGCGAGACGTACCAGCACATCCCGCGAGGTTCCAAAATGCTG
Source organism: uncultured Gammaproteobacteria bacterium (assembly GCA_965602975.1). Lineage (GTDB taxonomy): Bacteria > Pseudomonadota > Gammaproteobacteria > Chromatiales > Chromatiaceae > CBFDBF01. The sequence goes on from CBFDBF010000021.1 coordinate 3,452, forward strand.
CACCGTGGCATCTTCAAATCCATCCGCCTTAAGGGCATCCCGTATCACTGGCAGCTCTACCGCCTGCGGATAACCTAACTCTACTAAGGTACCACCGGTAAAGTCGATTCCAAAACTCAGACCGCGCAGCACAATAGCGGCGAGTGCGATCAGAATAGCTGCGGCCGACAGCACCATAGCCAGCTTGCGCTGCCCCATAAAATCGATCTTGGTTTCACTGTTAAATATCTGCATAACTTTAAAAACTGGCCGGTTTAAACCGCCAGCTTCTCCACCCTCTTACCACCATAGATCAGATTGATCACCGCCCTGGTACCGATAATAGCGGTAAACATGGAGGTGAGAATACCTAGAGCCAAGGTCACGGCAAAACCCTTGATCGGGCCGGTACCAAAACTATACAGCACCACCGCAGCGATAAAAGTAGTGATATTGGCATCTACAATGGTTGATAGCGCCTTCTCATAACCGAGATGGATGCTAGCCTGCGGCGTATTGCCGATACGTAGCTCCTCACGTATCCGCTCAAATATAAGTACATTTGCATCAACCGCCATACCTACGGTCAACACGATACCAGCAATACCTGGGAGGGTAAGGGTGGCCTGCAGTATAGAGAGCATCGCCACCACCAGCACCAGATTCATCGCCAGTGCCAGATCAGCCACCAGGCCAAACACCCGATAGTAGAGCGCCATAAACAGCATCACCACCATCAGACCGATAACCACAGAGCGGAACCCCTGATCGATATTGTCCTGTCCCAGACTGGGGCCGATAGTCCGCTCCTCTACTATCTCAATAGGTGCCGCCAGGGCACCGGCACGCAGCAGCAGCGCCAGATCGTGCGCCTCACTAGAGCTATCCAGACCGGTAGTCTGAAAACGGCGACCAAACGGCTCCAGGATATTGGCTACACTGATAACCTCTTCTACTAGCATCTTCCTTTTGACCAGCTTGCCGTCAACCATACGGCTCTCCACCCTGGTCTCGATAAAGACCACAGCCATCGGCTTATTCACATTTTCGGTGGTTATATTGCGCATCCTGCGACCACCCTGCCCATCCAGCCTTACCGTCACCGCTGGTTGATTGGTACGGGAGTCAAAACCGGAGGAGGCATCGGTGATCCGGTTGCCGGTAACTATGATAGATTTTTTCAGCAAAATCGGCCTTCCATCCCGCCGATGGTAGAGCTTGGAGCCGGCTGGAACCCTACCCGCTACCGCATCTTCTACGCTATGTTCGGTGTCTTCCAGACGATACTCCAGGGTGGCAGTAGCCCCCAACAACTCCTTTAATTTACCCGGATCCTGCGCCCCCGGCAGCTGCACCACAATACGATGACCACCCTGCTGCTGAATGATCGGCTCGGCCACGCCAAGGGCGTTCACCCGATTACGTAGCGTGGTGATATTCTGATTGAGGGCAGATTTACGAATCTCCTGCTGCTTCACCTTGCTAATGGCCGCCACCACTATATAGAGCTCACCATCATCTCTGCTCTCAACCGCCAGATCACGGTAGGCGTCAGCGATCAGAGTTACCGCCCGGTCCCGCTCCGCCATATCCCTGAAGGTGACCTCAACCGCAGTCGGTAGTTGAGCAACCTTGAGATAGCGCAACTTCTCCTTACGCAACAGTGGGCGCATATCACCGGCAAACCCTTCTACTGCTTGATCTATCGCCGCATCCATATCGACATCGATCAACACATGGATACCACCACGCAGATCTAGCCCCAGATACATAGGCTCTGCACCCAAACCGCTTAGCCAGCTGGGAAGATCTGGGGAGAGAGTCATTGCCTGAGTGTAATCACCAGCCAAGGCCACTGCCAGAGTATCGCTTGCAAGCAGTTGATTCTCTGATGTTGCAAACCTTACCAACAGTTTGCCCGCAGAGTGTTCGACCGCCTTAAAGGGGATATTTGCCCCCTTTAGTGCCGCCTCTACCATCTCTACAGTCGCAGAGTCCACCTGAGCACGACGGGTAGAAGAGACCTCGATAGATGGGTCTTGATCAAAGATATTGGGGAGCGCAAACAGTAGCCCAACCAATATTACAGCCAGAACCAGCAGGTTTTTCCACAGTGGGTAACGATTCATCATAGTTGTTATGGACCAAGTATAGAGAGGGTGATAACTGCCACCATATAATCTTACTGGTCGGCCAGGGTCCCTTTTGGGAGTACTGCGGCAACAGATGCGCGTCGCACCTTGACCTCCACCCCATCGGCAATCTCAAGTGTAACCAGATCTTCGTTAATAGCGGTGATCTTGCCCATAATACCGGCCTCGATCTGTACCTCATCTCCCTTAGAGAGCGCCGCAACCAACACTTTATGCTCCTTCTGCCGCTTCATCTGCGGACGTATCATCATAAAATAGAGCAGTACAATCAGACCTACTGGAAAGAGCAGTGCCTCCAGCCCCCCACCCTGCGCCTGCGCCGCCTCTTGGGCCAGTGCATCGGAAATAAAGAAACTCATGTTATCGCGACCTGTTTCGGTTGTTATCGAAGTTGCGCATTATGACATATTTATGTGGAGTGTTGCACCATAACTACTGAACAACATAGGCTACAGAGGCCTCGGAGGTTCACGGAACCAGCGGAGCATATTGTAACCTGATTATTTTTAACGAATTTTTTAATGTGGAAACAGGGTTAAACCTGCCACCACGGCCACCCTCTGTGCAGCCCTGTGTCCCCTGTGGTGAAAATTAATTTTCACCGCTCTTACACTAGCACTAGATGATTCGGGTATAATTTGCCCTTTTCGCCAATACCACTCATGCGCATACACCTAAACACCATCGGCTGCCGCCTGAATGAGGCTGAACTGGAGAGCTGGTCCCGCGGGTTTCTAGCCCAGGGGCACCAGCTAACGCCAGATCTTAAGCAGGCTGATCTGGTGGTAGTAAATAGCTGTGCAGTGACTGGCGAGGCGGCACGCAAATCACGCAAACTGATCAACCGGATACAGCGCACCAACCCCCAGGCCAAAGTGGTAGTGAGCGGCTGCTACGCCTCACTGGAACCAACCAAGGTAGAGGAGATGTCCGGGGTAAATCTGGTAGTAAGCAACAGAGAGAAGGATCGGCTGGTGGAGATCGCCAGCCAGCAGCTTGAACTGCCCACCATTGCATGCGACAGCATAGGGGCAGAGAGCAGCCTGCCGCTCCCTCATGGACGCCAGCGCGCCTTCATCAAGGTGCAGGATGGGTGCCGTCACAGCTGTACCTTCTGTATCGTCACCACCGCACGGGGAGAGGAGAGGAGCCGCAGCAGTGCTGAAATCGTAACCGAGATCAACCAACTACACAGCGCAGGGGTGCAGGAGGTGGTACTGACCGGTGTCCATATCGGTGGCTACGGCAACGATCTTGGGTCTGATCTCTCCACACTTATAGCGGAGGTGCTGACAGAGACTAATATCCCTCGCCTACGACTGGGAGCGGTAGAGCCGTGGGATCTACCACCCCATTTCTGGAGGCTATTTACCAATCCACGGCTAATGCCACACCTCCACCTGCCGCTGCAGAGCGGCTCTGACAGGGTGTTAAAACGGATGGCACGCCGCTGTCAGAGTTCAGAGTTTATAGCCCTGGTAAAGCAGGCACGAGAGCAGATTTCCGGGTTCAACCTCACCACCGACATCATAGTCGGCTTTCCCGGCGAGAGTGCCGATGATTGGAGGCAGAGTGTCGATCTGGTAGAGCAGATAGGATTTGGCCATCTCCACATCTTCAGCTTCTCCCCCCGCAGCGGTACCCGTGCTGCAGAGATGCCCAACCAGGTAGCACCAGCTATAATAAAACAGCGCAGCCAAGAGCTACATAGAGTGAGTGAGAAGATGAAACGAGCCACGCTAAAGCGGCATATAGGTGAGACCTTAGAGGTGCTGATCGAAGGCAGCGGACAACCCTTAGACGACGGCAGCAGAGTGTGGCGTGGATATAGCCCGAACTTTCTCCGTATAGAGCTTACTGTTGCGAATGATGTAGAGCTACAGAATCGGATCGTCCCACTACATATGGATTCACTAACACCGGACGGGGATGCACTCCTGGCAACCCAGATAGAAGAGTAACTATGCAACCAGATAGTAACTGGCACCCCATTGCCCTGATCTGCGCCAATCTTATAGCGATACTGCTATTTGCCAGTTGGCTGCTGGAGCCGACCCGCTCGCTCTGGCTGGTGCTAGATGAGCGTATCTTTTGGGCTGCCAACCAGTCACTGGCAGAGGGTGAGCTCTGGCAGCAGCTGTGGGCAGTAGCCAACCACCGCGCCTTCGATATAGTTGCCGCCCTGTCGATGGTGCTGTTATATGGTCACTATGTCCTGTTCCGGCAACGTGAAAACATAAACCGCTATATCGCCATCGGTCTACTGCTGACCATAGCCATCACCCTGATGCTGCAGGGAAGCAAGTTGATCCCTATAGAGCGCCCCAGCGGCACCATGCTATATACCGAAGCCCTGAGACTCTCTGAACTGGTTCCTTATATCGCGACAAAAGATATTAGCGGTGATACCTTTCCAGGAGATCACGGTCTGGTACTGCTACTGTTTGCTGGATTTCTTATCTATAACCTGCCGCGCAGCTATGGGATAATCGCCATGCTGTTGGCAATTATCTTCACCCTGCCACGACTGATGAGTGGTGCCCACTGGCTATCCGATGAACTGGTCGGAGCTATCGGGCTAAGCGCTCTGGGGCTAGGCTGGATACTCGCCACCCCACTACATAACCGAGTGGTCGGATGGCTGGAGGAGTGGATAAACCGGGTCAGGAGCTCAAAGGATCAGCACCAATAGTACCCACCAGCCCACCCAGATACCCCTTTGACTGCACCTGCCGCAGCCGCTTATTAGCCTGCTCTAACCGCCCAGATATATCCATCCTGGAGGCTACATCAGTATGACTAGGTAGATCGATAAACTGCTGCAAGTTCTGGATATGCTGCTGCCAAAGGTCTATATCTCGCTGCTGTTTCAGCTCTAACCGCTGCTGGTACCACTCTGAATTTAGTAGATACTCGCGGCTAAACATACAGCGAATCTCTGGATGGCAGATATCCATCTCACGATAACTACCGTGCGCCATGATATGCAGCAGCGCCTTGAGTGGTGGTGCTGCATCTTCAATACTGCCATCATCCAGATACTGCTGCGCCACCCGCTGCTGCGCCTCTACTATATTGTTTATCCCATCGACAAACACATCCAGATCCTGACTCTCTGGCTGCAGCAGCTCAGGGGTAAACACAGCATCTGGATTATCAAATATCTTGCCGAGAAAGCTGCGGACAAAACGTGCCGTAATACGGTAGCCAAGACGGCTGGCCAAAACCTGTTGGCCTCTATGTTCAAAATCCTCCAGTGGCTCCAAATGACCGTTTTCGATCATACTAGAGGCATCCCTCTCCTGCGGTGAGAGCCGTGCCCAGATCTCAGGAATAAGCAGGCTGATATCGTGATCTATCCGCATATCGACCCCGATAAACCCAGCCGAACTGGAGAAGCCGTTGTAGCCGGTCAAGATAAATGACACCAGTGCACCATTCAGATCAGCAGTGGCCCGCAGAGAGTTGAATGGCCCCTTGGTGAGCGCGCCCTCACTACCAGCACCGGTGGTAGATGGTGATTTACCGGTAAGGCTACAGATAAAATCCATGAACAGCTCTGGCAGCTCTTGATAGTGGATCGGATTGAATACCGCCAGTGGCCGGATGCCAGGCTCCGGTGGATTATTGCGCCGCCCAGCCAGCACCGCATCTACCGGATGGCATACTGCCTCATCCAGCGGCTGCTTACGATGCATACGGGTACCCATATCTGCCACATATTTGCGCACCGGATCAGTCAAGTCTGGCCGTGTCTGTAAATAGCGTGGATTGCGCGATGGCTTGCCATCTATCATTCTGGGGTGGGCAGATGAGACCACGTAGCCACTCTGCTCCCGGTACGCCCCCTGAATCAGCTCACGCATCGGTGGGGTGAACTGGTTTATGGTCAATACATCCTCTGCCACCTCAGACAGCCGTTCGCCACCCAGCGGCTCATAGTTGGCTATAAAATTATCCGGTGCGGCCATATCGCTCTCACTCTGCCGATCAAAACCGGGGTGGATCGCATCATCCGGACGCTGAAACAGCCGATATTCGCAGTTCTCCACCAGTTTAAGGCTATGCGCATTCGCGGTAACACCTGGTAGAGTAGAGGCAGGCACGACTACAGATGCGCTGATGTCATCCTCCATCTGGATCTTCTCTGTGGCGATAAAGTCCTGCCGCAGCTTGAAGGTACGCCACTTGCCCTTCCGGTCAAAGCCGACCCGCAGATACGATGCTACCACCAGCCGATCGAATAGCTTGAGCTCATGCCCAGGAGCACCATCTACCTCATCCACCGAGAGTAGATGCCGCCAATCCCCACCCCACTCTGGACGGAAAAACCGCTTAATTAATAGGGCCAGTGCTGCAATCCGTGGCGGTATATTTTGTAGCCACCGGTCGAACTCATCCCGATAGCGGGCAGATGGAGTCAGCAGCTTGATCACCGAGCCGAGGCTACGCTCAGGATCCAATGGTTTACGCTCTGGCCGCAGGTCATCACCCTTAAACTCCGGCCTGAAACGATCAGAGTAATCTCGTTCAAAGATCTCCTCCACTCGATCCAGATCCTGTTCCAGATCGTCTATGAACAGAGGTGCATAGATGACCGCATCATCCAGCGCCTTGGATATCTCGGACTTGCCACCACCGGAGACGGTGCTCGGCTTGTGGCAGAAGGTCCCTTCAGGGTCGGTGCCGATCAGACGCCAGGATGGGGCTCCTGGATGTTTCATCATCTCTATTTTATAGCCGTTGGGCTGCATATAGATCTTACCCGGCTGTAGACGAATCCTATGGAGTTCGCCCTCACGCCTCCAACTAATGCTCTGGGCGTTAAGATTCATCCGCAGATCCTGTGGCAGATAGATAACATCGGGGAAGTTGATGTCTACTGCATGACCTTCCGGCTGCAGCTCCATCACCTCACCATAACGCTGTAGCATCTCCCGGAAATTGTAGCCCGCCTCTCTGGTGCTACTATCCACCCCAAACTCGTCACCATGGCTGCGCCGCTCAAAAGCTAAGGCGCCACCAGAGTGCTCCTCTTCGGCCAGACCGAAAAGATTGGTAGCGTAGCTGATCTGACTCTTTACCTCTTTCTTGCAGTATCCATAGTAGTTATCCGCAATCAGGGTGACGATCACCCCACTCTCATCCCTGGCGGTGATCTTAAACGCCTTACCATCGTTGTAGAGCTCATCCTCTGACCGCCAGCACATCCCCTCCATGCGCTGCCGCTTAGAGGCGTCATCGTAGTGTGGCAGCCCCAGCTCGATTTTACGCAGACTCACCAGATGAGGGGCTAAGATGGCGCAGCCAGTGTGGCCACTCCAGTGTTCCACATCCAGCCCAGCATCAAACTCCGGCAGAGAGGGGTTACCGCCATTACCGAAGATACTCTCCACAAAATCTAGATTACTCACCAGGTTACCGGGGGCAAAAAAGCGCATCTCCATGCTCTTCTCCGCCTGCTGGCCAGGTATCTCTGGGCAGATAGTTGGACGCAGTAGCAGCGACACCATCATCTTGGCAGGATCTGGCTGACTGCTGCTAAAAGGGATGGTCAGCAAAGCATCCGGTGGATCGAGTGCATGCTCCAACAGCTTGGCAAATGCCAACCTGGGAACCTCACGTTTGTCACCGGGAACAGGCAGGCCACCGGCGGCAATATGAAAAGATCCAGCAGTGGTTCTCCGATCGCTAGCCGGGTTATTCAGTATCCCCTGACGCACACGGTAGCTAGAGATAATATCAGAGTGAAACTCATCCGCCCCCATTGGCAGAGATAGCTCCCGCGCCACCCCGTGGCGATCCAGGATAAATGTGGTAGTGGGCAGTTGTGGTACCTGCTCTAATTCAAGCCCATGCAGATAACGATCTAGAAACTTCTGTATCCGTCGATCTGCCGGACAGTGGTAAGAGGATAGCAGCCGCCCCTTCTCCCGGAACGCCTTGAGTAGATCTTGTGTAGTCGCCATAAACTCGGCTGAATCGGCATCACTACATATGGGCTGACCGGACGAGGCTAGTTTTAGGTTTATATATAGATGCAGCCGCTTACGCTCCTCCTCAGAGCTAACAGTACTATGCATACCCAAGGTGCGCGTTAAATCCATACTATTCTCCAACTGCGATACACTCGTTATTCAGATCCACTATCTACACTATCAAGCATACGCAGATAGCTATTTGCTGCCTGAAAAAAATCATCTTGTGGGCGCTCTTCACAATGTAGATGCAGACGACGCATAGCGCCTTGAATCTCTGCCCCCTTGAGAACATTACTCCCAGTAGCAAGCGAAAGCCCAGTTATCAGCCCAGATAGCCACTCCCGAAAACGGAGATGCTCAATAACATGCCTCTTATCCCCAAACTCTACCCCCTTGCTAACCACCAGAAAATCGGCACATGACTTAACCCCAT
>CBFDBF010000022.1:0-11685 GCA_965602975.1 uncultured Gammaproteobacteria bacterium
CTGTGTGTTGTGGCTACTACAGGCGGTGAGTAGCAGGAGAGATATGCCGATAATAGAGAGGGATATATAATTTAGCATGGTTACCACCAATATGGATGATAGGGGTGGCGGTATGGATGGTAGGGCCACCAGGGATTGTAGAGAGGATCATACCTGTAATATGGCGCATGCACAGGTTGCAGTTTCGGCCATAGGTGCTGCTCTGTTACCTCAACTACTGGATAGGTGTATAGGTACTCCCCAACCTTATGCTGCTCGGTAGAGGTTAAGCGGCCAATCAGGGTGATTAGTGTTCCTGGCAGGTACTCCTCCGGTTCAAGAAACCCCTGAAAACGGGCGATAAAACGCTCTGCTGATTGTATGCCGGTTTTAGGTCGGCCTGCTGTGGTCAGATCTCTGGCCAGTATTTTAATGTCTGTAGAGTTTGTTCGATTGTGCACCTGGATGATTTCACCACCCCAGCGTACCAGGTGGTCTGTATAATTTTTTTCTCCGGCCTGTACTGCGGTGATACTAGGATTTTCTGCGGGAGCTGGACCTATAGCTGTTGGTGGTTGTGAGGCGCATCCTGCAAGGAGGCTAAGCAGAAGAGAGAGGCTTATAGTGAGTGGCTGCATAGCTACCAGCATACCACTTTTTTTTAATATAGTGGCAGGGGCGGCATATCCAGCAGTACTCGCTGATGCTCCAGGATGGTTATCTGCTCTTGCCAATACTGGTTACTGCCAAACCAGGGAAAGGCAGCAGGGAAGGCTGGATCGTTCCAGCGGCGGGCAAGCCATGCGGCATATTGAATGATACGCAGGGTGCGCAGTGGTTCGATTAGTGCCACCTCCCGTGGGTCCAGGGTGTGGAAGGTTTCGTAGCCCTCGCGCAGATAACTGAGTTGTAGCGCCATCTCATTGCGCTCTCCAGAGAGCAGTAGCCATAGATCCTGTATAGCCGGGCCGCTGCGGCAGTCGTCCATATCGACAAAGTGTGGCCCTTTGTCTGTCCAGAGAATATTGCCGGGGTGGCAGTCACCGTGGAGTCGGATCCAGCTACACTCAGAGGCCTTCTCAAAAGCCTCTTCAATTCTCTGCTGTAGCTCTGTAGTCAGCTCTCGATATGTCCGCTCTAGCTCTAGTGGTATGTGCTGCTCTTGCAGTATGTAGGCGGCTGACTCTGCTCCCATCTCCTGTGGGTTGATAGAGGGGCGGTGCTGGAATGGCTGGCTGGCGCCTAGTTGGTGGATGCGTCCGAGAAAGCGGCCCACCCACTCCAGGTTGTCTGGATCGTCCAGATTGGGCCAGCGTCCCCCTTGACGTGGGAACAGGCTGAAGCGAAAACCGTTAAAGGTGTGTAGTGTCTTGCCGCTGCCATCAGCAAGTGGGGCGATGATGGGAATCTCTGCCGCCTCTAGTGCGAGGCTGAAGCTGTGCTCCTCCAGGATGGCGGCATCGCTCCAACGGTTTGGCCGGTAGAATTTGGCTACTATGGGCAATGCCTCATCTATCCCTATTTGATAAACCCGATTCTCGTAACTGTTGAGGGATATCATAGTACCATCGGTGCGGAAGCCAACCGATTCAATGGCATCGAACAGAACGTCAGGGGTTAGACCCTGGTAGGGGGTTGTAGACATGGCCTAGTAAGTGGTGCGCAGTGGGTTAGAGGCCGGTAAGCCGTCTCTCTGCTTCACGATACTTCTCTGCGGTGCGGGTGATCACCTCTTCCGGTAGCTCTGGGCCAGGAGGAGCTTTGTCCCAATCCAGGGTCTCTAGATAGTCCCGTACAAACTGTTTGTCAAAGCTGGGTGGGCTGCTGCCTGGCTGGTACTGGTCGGCTGGCCAGAAGCGGGAGGAGTCTGGGGTCAGCACCTCATCTATAAGGTAGAGGGTCCCCTGCTCATCTTGGCCAAACTCAAATTTGGTGTCGGCGATAATGATCCCCTTGGTCAAGGCGTAGGCGGCACACTCGCTGTATATTTGCAGGCTGATATCTCTTACCTGTGTGGCCAGCTCCACTCCGAGTAGATCGACGGTCTGGTCGAAACTTATATTCTCATCATGGCCGCCCACTTCGGCCTTGGTGGATGGGGTGTAGATGGGTTCTGGCAGTTTGTCGGCTTGCTGTAGCTCGGAGGGTAGGGTGATGCCACAGACACTGCCGTTCTGCTGGTAATCTTTCCAGCCCGAACCGATCAGATAGCCGCGTACGATAGCCTCTATCGGCAGTGGTTTAAGTCGGCGTACTACTAAGGCGCGCGCTCCCAGTGTAAGACGCTGCTGCTCATCTGGTACCACCTCTGCCAGTGGTTTGGATGCGAGGTGGTTGGGGATGATGTTAGCGGTACGCTCAAACCAGAAGTTAGCGACTCTAGTAAGTACCTCACCCTTGCCTGGTATAGGTTGTGGCAGTACTACATCAAATGCGGAGAGGCGGTCGCTGGTGACCAGCAGCAGGTGGTCATCATCTGCTGCATAAATGTCGCGCACCTTGCCTCGGTTTAGTAGTTTCAGGTCTGGAAGGTCTGACTGATGGAGTGCAGCAGGTTGGGTCATATTGTTATTGCTTCTCTTGGAGCTATGTGTCAGATTTTTTTTTGCGTAGACGGGAAAACCAGTTGCCAGTAGAAGAAGGCTGTTTGGTATGAGCTCTTACGATTGGAGCGTAGTCACCATCTTCGTTACGGATGTGGTTAAGTAGCCACTTCTGCAGGGTGCTCAATAGTTCATCTACAATATCTTCACCCGCCTCATAGCGTTCGATAAATCGGCTCACCCGTTTAATAAACAGCGCGTGAACCTTTTGGTGGGCTGATAAGAATGGGTAGTCTGCCTGTTCCATCATGCTCTCCTCAAAGGAGAAGTGTGAGACCGTGTAGTCAACCAGATCCTCTATGATCTCGCCTGCCTTTGTTTTATTTTTGGAGGCCTGTGCATCATATAGCTCATTTATGTATTTAACGATGCGTTTATGCTGCTCATCAATGAGCGTCACCCCGATGTCGAGGTCAGATGACCATTGTATGTGACCCATGTATATCTCTCCAAGTTACCAATTTACCCAAGCTCATCAAGAGTAAGATAAAGCCGTCTTGTGTTCAAGGAGTTATAGTGGTTCTAGAGTCCAAATAGACCGTGTTGGCGGGTGTTTAGACCAGAATCTTTTCTAGTAACGCCTTCTGTGAGTGTAGTCTATTTTCCGCCTCTTCCCAGACTATGCTGTCGTCTCGGTCGATTATCGCGGCAGAGACCTCTTCACCGCGGTGAGCTGGCAGGCAGTGCATAAACAGGGCGTCACTGTCGGCCTGCATCATTAACCGCTCATCTACCTGGTAGTTAGCGAATACCTGTTGCCGTCTGGCCTCCTCCTCCTCCTGCCCCATGCTGGCCCATACGTCGGTGACCACTAAATCAACCCCCGTAGCAGCCTCCATGGGGTCTAGCATGAGTTGACAGCAGTCACTAGCTGGTTCCAGGATGGCGCTATCTGGGGTGTAGCCTTCAGGTGATGCAATGCGCAGCTCAAACCCGAATTGACGGGCGGCATTGATATAGGAGTGACACATGTTGTTGCCATCTCCAATCCAGGCCACTTTGCATCCAGAGATGTCGCCCCGTTGCTCAAAAAAGGTCTGCATATCTGCCAATAGTTGGCAGGGGTGGAGCAGGTCGGTGAGCGCGTTGATAACCGGGACCCTGGAGTTAGCAGCAAATAGCTCCAGCTTCTCATGGGCAAAGGTGCGGATGATAACGCAGTCCACCATGCTGGATATGACACGTGCGCTATCCTCAATCGGTTCGCCACGTCCTAGCTGAGTATCGCGTGGTGATAGGAATATGGCCTGGCCACCAAGTTGAACTGCGCCAGCCTCAAACGAGACTCTGGTGCGGGTGGATGATTTCTCAAAGAACATCCCCAGGGTGCGATTTTTGAGAGGCTCGAAGATCTCTCCAGCCCGCTGCATTGTCTTTAGCTCTATGGCGCGGCCGATAAGGTTGCGCAGTTCATCTCCGCTAAAATCCAGTAGCGAGAGAAAATGGCGCGGTTGTTGCGTGGGGTTAGCCTCGGTCATGATCTTGTTCTGCCTGCGTTGTAGCAAGAAAATCTTTGATTAGCGGCGACAGCTTGGTGACCAGCTCGTCAGCCTCAGTATCACTCATAATTAGTGGCGGTAGGAGCCGTACGGTCCGCTCTGAGGCTACATTGATCAACACTCCTTGCTCCAGAGCCATGGTTACCAGGCTGTTGCAGTCGTACGCAAGCTCTATTCCGATCAATAGTCCGCTACCACGGATCTCCTCTACTCCAACCACGCCCTCCAAGGCATCGGCAAAATTGGCTAGTAGCTGGTTACCCAACTCAGCGGCACGGGCTGGCAGGCTATCCTGCTCTAAGGTGTTTAAAACTGCCAAGGCGGCGGCGCAGGTGAGGTGATTGCCGCCAAAGGTGGAGCCGTGGCTACCGGGGCCAAACAGCTCGGCCGCCGAGCCATGTGCCAGGCAGGCTCCAATCGGAACACCATTACCCAGCCCTTTGGCCAAGGTCATCACATCCGGTACGATTCCACTATGCTGGTGGGCAAACATCTTGCCGCTACGTCCCATACCGCTCTGGATCTCATCCAGCATCAGTAGCCAGCCATGCTCATCACAGAGGCTGCGTAGTTGTTGCAGATAGTCGTCAGATGGCAGGTTTATTCCGGCTTCACCCTGAATCGGCTCTACCAGTAGAGCCACTACGTTTGGGCTGCTCTTGGCGACTGCTTGTAGGCTCTCTATGTCATCGAATGGAACCCGGGTAAACCCCTGCACCAACGGCTCAAAGCCAGCCTGTACCTTACGGTTACCGGTAGCTGATAGCGTGGCTAGAGTACGCCCGTGAAAGCTGTTTTCCATAACTACAATAGTTGGATCTTTCACTCTGTTTTTGTGACCATGCAGCCGAGCAAGCTTGATTGCCGCTTCGTTGGCCTCAGCCCCAGAGTTGGCAAAAAACACTCGGTCCATGTTGGATAGAGTGGCAAGTTTGGCCGCCAGCTCATCTTGTGGAGCGATACTATATAGATTGGAGGTGTGCAGCAGTTTTTTGGACTGCTCACATATAGCTGCAGTGACTGCTGGATGGGCGTGGCCTAGACCACACACTGCAATACCGGAGAGCGCATCCATATAGCGCTTGCCGTTGCTATCCCACAGCCATACACCTTCACCCCGCTCAAACTGAACAGGAAGCCGCTTGTAAGTGGCCATTACAGAGTCCGACATGTTTTATCCTTAAGCCTAAAAACAGAAGGTGGCCCATGCAGCGTGCCAGGACCACCCCTCACTCCCATGTAAACTATGGGGAAAACCCTTAATTCTATTGATATGTGAGAAAATAAGCAAATTGGTGGGAGGGCAGAGTACAGAGGTCCATGGGAGGCGCGCCCCGCGCCGATGAGCGGGGTGCATAAGCAGAGTGGGAACCAGGGATGCCGGTTATGCGGTTTTTTCTACCAATTGAACTTAAATTTTAACCATTACACCCTGTTGTTTCTGCTGCGACCTTAAAGCCTCGGTTTTATTGGTTGCGGTCTGGCGATGGTATCAGTAAGGTAGTCGCCGGGAGCCGGCTGAATGGTCGCTCTTCCGTAATGGGAGGGAGGAAAGTCCGGGCTCTACAGGACAGGGTGCCAGGTAACTCCTGGGGGATGCGAATCTACGGAGAGTGCCGCAGAAAATATACCGCCTAAGCCCCTCGGGGCCGGTAAGGGTGAAATGGTGTGGTAAGAGCGCACCGCGCTACTGGTAACAGTGGTGGCAGGGTAAACCCCACCCAGAGCAAGACCAAATAGGGGAACAGGCGGCGCAAGCCGTAACGTGTGGTCCGCACGGTTCCCGGGTAGGTCGCTTGAGGTGCATGGTGACGTGCATCCCAGATGAATGGCCATTCATGACAGAACCCGGCTTATAGGCCGGCTCCCACTATTTCCTCGTTTTTGCGGACCTATCCCGCAGTTTTCCGCATTACTCTTAATAAACTACTTTAACTTACGTCTTTATTGCGCTGTTTTGTAGCGCGTTATTACGTATGTCTTGATTTCTGTAACTCACTGTCTTTAAAGGAGGTTTTCCCTAAATTCACTTGACAAGTGGGTGAAATGTTACCTATTATGGGGTGAAGTGGGAAAAAGTGGTAATTAATGGGTATTAGATCCAAGGAGGTTTTAGATCTTGTTTCGTGGAGTCAACAGCCTAAATCTGGATGCCAAAGGGCGGCTTGCGGTGCCGACGCGCTATCGTGAGGAGCTAAGGGGCTCGTGTGACTCTCAGTTGGTGGTGACGATCGACTATCAGGAGCCGTGTCTGTTGATCTACCCAGCGCCGGAGTGGCAGGAGATTGAGCGCAAGCTGATGCGTCTCCCCTCCTTTAATAAGGGCGCTCGCCGGGTACAGCGGTTGTTGGTTGGACATGCAACCGATGTGGATATGGACGCTCAGGGACGAATACTGCTACCGCCACCATTGCGGGAGTTTGCCGGTTTAAATAAGCAGTCGGTGCTAATTGGTCAGGGTAATAAGTTTGAGTTGTGGAGTGAGGATAGTTGGAACGGGCGGCGTGATAGTTGGTTGGAGGAGACGGATATGGAGAATCTGGATCTACCGTCAGAGTTGGAAAATCTGTCGATCTGACCCGCTGATGACTACCCCTGCCCATCTACCGGTGCTTTGCAGAGAGGCACTTGAGGCGCTGCATATTATGCCTGAAGGAACCTATATAGATGGAACCTTCGGTCGTGGCGGTCATAGCGGAGAGATTTTACAGCAGCTGGGTAGTAGCGGTCGGCTATTTGCCATCGATAAGGATCCAGAAGCGGTTGAGCATGCGGCTAAAATGTTTGGTCTGGATGATCGGTTCACCATGACACAGGGCTCATTTGCGATGCTTGAACAGTTGGCACAGCAGAGCGGTATTCAGGGTGAGGTGAATGGCATTTTGTTGGATCTTGGAGTCTCCTCTCCCCAGCTGAACGATCCGCAGCGTGGCTTCAGCTTTATGCGTGATGGCCCTCTGGATATGCGGATGGATAACAGCTCTGGCCGTAGTGCTGCTGTCTGGTTGGCCACAGCAGAAGAGTCTGAGATCAGCACAGTACTAAAAGAGTATGGTGAAGAGCGATTTGCCCGCCGTATTGCCCGTAATATCGTAGCTACTAGAGAGGAGGCGCCACTGGTGACCACCGCGCAGTTGGCTACGTTGATTAAACAGGCGATTCCCGGCAGAGAGCGGGATAAACATCCTGCGACCCGCTCTTTTCAGGCCATCAGAATATTTATCAATCGTGAACTGGATGATCTACATGCACTCTTAGAGCAGTCGCTGCAGGTGCTGGCCACTGGCGGACGGCTGGCTGTGATCAGTTTTCACTCTTTAGAGGATCGAATCGTAAAACGCTTTATTCGGGATGGGGTGCGGGGGGAGCAGTTTCCACCTGGAGTACCGGTTACCGTAGAGCAGTTGCGGCCTAAGTTGTGCCATGTAGGCAAGGCGATCCATCCGGCGATGGATGAGATTGCCGCTAATCCGCGAGCGCGTAGTGCGGTGTTGCGGGTAGCAGAGAGGGTGGCATGAATCGCAGCCGTTTTTTGATGCTTTTGTTGCTGGCACTGGCGGTGCTGCTTAGTGCCACCGGAGTGGTCTATGCAAAGTACGCCTCACGGCTATATTTTGTTGAGCTGGAGCAGCTGCGCACTGCCAGAGATCGGGCGGATGTGGAGTGGGGCAGGCTGCAACTAGAGCAGAGTACCTGGGGTACGCATAGTCGGGTGGAGCGTATCGCCCGTAAGAGGTTGGGTATGCGCCTGCCTTCAACTAGCGAAGTTGTAGTGATTGGGCCATAACCATGGTAGGAGCAAAACGTAACAAGCGGGCCAAAAATGTGCGGAAACGTGAGCAGGCTTTGCCTCCAAGTTCTCGCGCCAGACGCTGGAGCGTTATGGGTGTTATGTGGCTGTTCGGCCTGGCCTTGGTGTGGCAGGTGGTAGAGCGGCAGGTGTTTGAGACTGAATTCTTGCAGCAGGAGGGGCAGCGGCGGCATCTGCGGGTGGTAGATATATCGGCCCACCGCGGCATGATGCTGGATCGGCGGGGAGAGCCTCTAGCGATCAGTACGCCGGTAGACTCCGTCTGGGCCAATCCCCGCGCTATGGATGCAGATTCAGAGCAGTTGACTAGATTGGCGAAGATTCTGGGTAAAAAACCGGTAGATCTAAAGCAGCACCTACAGCAGCGCAAGCGTCGCGCCTTCACCTATCTACTGCGCAGAGCCAATCCAGATCTTGCCCAACAGGTGCAGCAGTTTGTGGATGCAGAGAAGATTAACGGTATCGGTTTAAAAAGGGAGTTTCGGCGCTACTACCCTAGTGGTGAGGCGTTTGCCCATGTGGTCGGCTTTACCGATATAGATGATCACGGACAGGAGGGGATGGAGCTCGCCTTTGAACAGTGGTTACAGGGGGTTGCTGGGAGTAAACGGGTTATTAGGGATGGACGTGCGCGTACGGTAAAGGATGTAGAGAGTATCCAAGTCCCTCAGGCGGGACAGGATCTAAGCCTGAGTCTGGATCTACGGTTACAGTATCTCGCCTATCGCGAATTGAAAGCTGCGGTGCAGCATCACAAGGCACGTTCTGGCTCTATTGTGCTGCTTGATGTGAAGAGTGGTGAGATCTTGGCGATGGTTAATCAGCCATCATATAACCCCAATGATCTTAGCGGACGGCAGGGTGGACATCTGCGCAACCGTGCCATGACCGATATGTTTGAGCCAGGCTCTACGATGAAGCCGTTTACTGTAGCCAGTGCTCTGGAGTTGGGGCGGGTAACTCCAGTTACTATGATCGATACCGCACCTGGCAGATTGAAGATAGGGAGTGCAGTGGTCAAGGATCACCACAACTACGGGGCGATAGATGTCTCCACTGTGATCCAGAAATCGAGCAATGTAGGGATCAGTAAGATTGCTCTGGATCTGCCGGTTAAAGAGCTGCTTCGACTCTATACCAGTCTTGGGTTTGGCCTCTCCACCGGCAGCGGTTTTCCAGGAGAGGTTGGTGGTCGGCTCGATGTTAACCGCCACTGGTCAAAGATTGGTCAGGCCACCTTGGCGTTTGGTTACGGTCTGTCGGTTACACCGCTGCAGCTAGCACAGGCCTATGCGGTTGTGGCTGCCGATGGGATTCGTCGCCCCCCATCTCTGTTGCGGCTGGAGAAGAGTATTGCCGGTGAGCGGGTGATGAGTCTCCAAACCGCACGTCAACTCCGCACCATGCTGGAGGCGGTAGTCTCTCCCGAAGGGACGGCTGGATCTGCCGCAATCAAAGGTTATCGAGTTGCAGGTAAAACCGGCACGGTTAAAAAGAGCAATAGTGGTGGTTATACCGAAGATCAATTTCTTGCAGTCTTTGCCGGTATGGTGCCGGCCAGCGATCCCCGTCTGGTTATGGTGGTGGTAATCGATGAACCTAAGGGTAAACGCTACTATGGTGGTCAGGTGGCGGCGCCACTCTTCTCGCAGGTTATGACTGGGGTATTGCGGATTCTGAATATTGCCCCAGACGCTATGGATGATGATATGCGCATCGCCAACACTGGAGGTGCGCTGTGATGATGACAGCACTGCATTCACCTCCAGCCCAGATGTTGTCGCAGCTGTTAACAGGTCTGGTCGAGATAGATTCAGAGCTGGATTGTAGTATCAGCTCCCTTACTCTGGATAGTCGTCAACTTAAGCCTGGAGGGCTCTTTCTGGCCTGTGCTGGTGGCACTAGTCATGGGCTGGATTTTCTGCAACAGGTAGTGGACAACGGAGCGGTAGCAGTGGTCTGGGAGCCTAGCGCAGAGTGGAGTGAGGAGCGGGTTAACCGGTTGGCTGCGTATGTCGCAGTTCCACTGATTGCTATCGCCTCTTTGGGGCAGAAGGCGAGCAGTATCGGCGGCAGGTTTTTTGCCCACCCAAGTCGGGCGATGAGCGTGTTGGGGATAACCGGTACCAACGGCAAGACCAGTACAGCTCAATTTATCTCCAAACTATTGGCCCCCCAAGGTGAGTGCGGTTTTATCGGGACACTGGGAGTTGGTTTTCCCGGCATACTTCAATCTGGCCCATATACCACGCCGGGGCCGGTTGAGCTGCAGCGGATCATGGCCAATATTCTGCGCCAAGGGGGCAGGTACGTAGCGATGGAGGTCTCATCGCATGCGCTGGATCAGGGGCGGGTGGCTGCTATCAACTTTGATGTGGCAGTGCTTACCAATTTGAGCCGCGATCATCTCGACTATCACACCACCATGGAAGAGTACGCCAACGCCAAGCAGAAGCTGTTCCAGCTGCCAGGGCTACGCTGTGCGGTGCTGAATTTGGATGATGCCTTTGGGCGGGATCTGCTGGAGAAGATCCCGGCTGGAATCCAGGTGATCGGCTATAGCCTGGAGCTGATAGAGGATATGCCGGATCGTCTCGATGGCTGGGTCTTGGCGCGTGAGGTTGTACCAAACAGTGATGGTATGCAGATCAAAGTGCAGACCAGCAGCGGCAGCGGGAAGTTCTCTTCCAAACTGTTGGGTCGTTTCAATGCCAGTAATATGCTGGCGGTACTGGCAGTGCTGCTGTATCACAATGTCTCCCTGAACGAGTCGCTCTATCGTTTGGCCAAACTGGAGACGGTGGCTGGGCGGATGGAGCGCTTTGGTGGTGGCGACCAACCGCTGGTGGTGGTGGATTATGCCCATACCCCGGATGCTTTGGAGCATGCGCTTGCGGCGGCACGGGAGCACACCCGGCAGCATCTTATCTGTCTGTTCGGCTGTGGTGGTGATCGTGATCGTGGCAAACGTCCAGAGATGGGCGCTATAGCGGAGCGTCTAGCCGATGTAGTGGTGGTCACCGATGATAATCCGCGTAGCGAGGATGGAGGCCAGATTGTGGTCGATATACTCGCCGGAATGGAAGAGTCCGGTAAGGCTAGAGTAGAGCGTGATCGAGCTACTGCCATTCGTCTCGCCATAGAGTTGGCAGAGCCGGGTGATTTGGTGATGATTTGTGGCAAGGGGCATGAAGATTACCAGTTGGTGGGTGAGCAGCGGCTCCACTTCTGCGACCGAGAGCAGGTCAAGAAGGTGCTGCAATGATTAGCCTCACTTTGTCACAGGCGGCAGAGCAGTTAGGTGCAGATCTGCACGGTAGTGATGCTACCTTCTCTGCTGTTGGAACCGATAGCCGCACACTAAACAAGGGTGATCTATTTGTGGCTCTAAAAGGGCGCAATTTTGATGGCCATGACTATATAGAACAGGTAGAGGTGGCGGGTGCGGTTGCAGCCATGGTGCAGCAGGATGTTGTCACCAATATGCCCTGTCTACGGGTAAAAGATAGTTGTGCTTCATTGGGTGGTTTGGCCAATATCTGGCGCGGTTTTGCCAGTGGTCCGCTGGTGGCAATCACCGGAAGCAACGGTAAGACCACGGTCAAAGAGATGCTGGCTGCTATTCTGCGGCAACGCGGGAGCACACTCTCTACCGAGGGTAATCTGAATAACCATGTCGGCCTGCCGCTCACTCTGTTGCGTCTCCAGGAGGAGGAGTATGCGGTAGTGGAGATGGGCGCTAGTGCAGCGCATGAGATAGAGGAGCTAAGTCGTATCGCCAGCCCCGATGTGG
>CBFDBF010000023.1:0-11669 GCA_965602975.1 uncultured Gammaproteobacteria bacterium
CGCCTCCTCTTCGAAGATCTCTATAAACATATTACCGATTATCTTGCGCTTCCGCTCCGGATCACTCTCTCCCTGCAGCGCCTGTAGAAAACGCTCCTCAGCATCGACCCGGATAACCTTGACCCCCATATGCTCGGCAAAGGTGGCCATCACCTGATCACCCTCATGCAGGCGCAACAATCCATTATCGACAAAGATACAGGTGAGGCGGTCGCCGATCGCTCGGTGCAACATCGCTGCCACTACGGATGAGTCAACCCCTCCAGAGAGACCGAGCAGTACTTGGCTATCCCCTACCTGCTGCTGCATCTGCTGAATGCTCTCTTCAATAATGCTGGCGGGGTTCCACCTCGCCTCACAGCCACATATATCGAACAGAAAGTGGTTGATAATACGCCCACCTTGGTTGGTGTGGGTCACCTCTGGATGGAACTGGATACCATAGAAACCACGCTCCTCATCAGCCATACCGGCTAGTGGAGCACTGTCGGTCTCACAGATCATATGAAAACCTGGCGGTAGCTCTGCTACCCGATCACCGTGACTCATCCAGACATCGAGCAGGCCATAGCCATCACCGCTAGTATGATCCTCGATATTGGCCAGCAATCGAGAGTGATGCCGCGCCCGTACCTGAGCATAGCCATACTCATGCTTGGCAGTAGATTCGACCCTACCTCCAAGCTGTACTGCCATGGTCTGCATACCGTAACAGATCCCCAGCACCGGTACGGATAGCTCGAATACCAACTGCGGCACTCTGGGAGTGCGCTCTGCGGTCACCGTCTCCGGCCCGCCGGAGAGGATGATCCCAGCCGGTGGATGGGTGGCCATCACCTCTTCGCAATTATCGTAGGGCCAGATCTCGCAATAGACCCCCGCCTCGCGCACCCGACGGGCAATCAGCTGGGTGTACTGCGAACCGAAATCTATAATCAGGATACGGTGGGCATGGATGTCCTGCTGTTTGGTTGTCATAGATAGAGATCAATCGCGCCGATAGTTGGGCGCCTCCTTGGTAATGGTCACATCATGCACATGCGACTCCAGCATCCCGGCGTTGGTCACCCGTACAAATTCTGGTTTATTACGCATCTCATCTATATTGGCACAACCGGTATAACCCATGCTGGAGCGGATGCCACCAAGCAATTGATGGATGATGTTGAGTACTGTCCCTTTGTAGGGAACGCGTCCCTCGATCCCCTCCGGTACCAGCTTCTCGGTCTCGCTGGTTGCCTCCTGAAAATAGCGATCCTTAGAGCCATCATCACCCGCCATGGCGCCGAGCGAACCCATGCCACGATAGGATTTATAGGAGCGACCCTGGAATATTTCCACCTCACCAGGAGACTCATCGGTACCGGCAAACAGACCTCCAATCATCACCGTATAGGCACCCGCCGCAATGATCTTGGCGACATCACCCGAGTAGCGCAGGCCGCCATCGGCTATCAATGGAATCCCGCTCTTTGCCAGCTCCTGCGCTACATTGGCCACAGCACTCACCTGCGGCACCCCGACACCGGAGACGATTCTAGTGGTACAGATAGAGCCGGGGCCGATCCCCACCTTGACCGCATCTGCACCAGCATCGGCTAACGCTCTGGCGGCCGCTGCAGTGGCGATATTGCCGCCGATAACTTGTACGTCCTTATAGTTCCGCTTCACCCAAGAGACCCGATCTAGCACCCCCTGAGAGTGGCCATGGGCAGTATCTACCACCAGCACATCCACCCCAGCCTGTACCAGCGCCTCAATCCTCTCTTCGGTCCCCTCGCCGGTACCGACAGCAGCTCCAACTATCAATCGCTCCTGATCGTCACGACAGGCGTTAGGATTCTCCTTCGCCTTCTGAATATCCTTAACTGTAATCAGACCGCTCAGCTCAAAATCGTCGTTGACCACCAACACCTTCTCAATCCGGTTGGTATGGAGCAGATGAATCACCTCCTCCCGCTCTGCCCCCTCCTTGACCGTAACCAAACGCTCCTTGGGGGTCATAATGGAGGATACCGGATCGCTCATACGGGTCTCAAAGCGCAAATCACGGGCGGTGACTATCCCCACCAGCTCTTTACCATCTGTCACCGGCACACCGGAGATATTGTGCGCCTGGGTCAACTCCATCACCTCCAGTACCGTAGTACTTGGGCGGACAGTGATAGGCTGGCGAATCACCCCACTCTCATACTTCTTTACATTCAACACCTGCTGCGCCTGCTTCTCCAGCGGGATATTCTTGTGGATAATGCCGATACCGCCCTCTAGTGCCAAGGCAATGGCAAGACGCGACTCAGTCACTGTATCCATCGCCGCCGAGAGCAGGGGGATATTGAGGCTGATCTCTCTGGTAAGCTGTGTCTTCAACTCTACATCCTTCGGCAATACAGTAGAGTGAGCCGGCAGCAACAGCACATCATCAAAGGTCAAGGCTTCTTCAGTAAGACGCATAATCTGGCTTCCAATAGATGGATGATTTACATTAAGGGTGACTATTATAGGATTTGATATCATCCAGGTAAACTTAATTACCATGCAACGTGACATATATACAGTATCCAGGCTCAATAGTGAGGTGCGAGGCATCCTGGAGGGGAGTTTTCCCCTGATCTGGGTACAGGGAGAGATATCCAACCTTGCCCGACCCGCCTCTGGCCATATCTACTTTTCGCTGAAAGACCCATCATCCCAGACCCGCTGCGCTATGTTTCGGCTGAAGCGGCAGCGTCTACGGTTCCAACCAGAGAACGGTATGCAGGTGCTGCTACGTGCCAAAATCGGTCTATATGAAGCGCGTGGAGAGTTTCAGCTCACAGTTGAACATATGGAGCTGGCTGGAGAGGGCGAACTCCAGCGTGCATTTGAGGAGCTAAAACAGCGTCTCGATAGCGAGGGACTATTCGCCCCGGAGCAGAGACAACCACTACCACAGTTTCCACGCAGGATCGGGGTGATCACCTCACCCAGTGGTGCCGCCATCCGTGATGTCCTGAGTGTACTGCGGCGCCGCTTTCCCTCTATTCCGGTAGTACTCTACCCAACCCTGGTACAGGGCAACACTGCGGCGGTAGAGATAGTCGAGATGCTGCAACTAGCCGACCAGCGAAAGGAGTGTGACCTCCTTATCCTTACTCGTGGTGGCGGCTCACTGGAAGATCTTATGCCCTTCAATGATGAGGGGGTTGCCCGTGCCATCCGCGCCATTAAGATACCGCTGATCTCTGCGGTTGGCCATGAGATCGACTTCACCATTGCAGATTTTGTCGCTGACCAACGCGCCGCTACCCCATCGGCAGCAGCAGAGCTAGCCAGCCCGGATATAGAAGAGATAAAAATTAGACATACGGCTCTTAGCCAACGACTAACCGGTCTAATGTGGCGACGTTGGGAGCGCTGTGGCGAACAGCTAGAGATGATGCAACAGCGACATGCACTGCTCCATCCTGGTCTACGACTCCAACAGCAGCAACAGCGACAAGATGATCTCGAGCAGCGCCTTATCCGCAACATTAAACTACGACTGCAACAGCAACAGAGCAGAATGGAGAGCATTCGCTCTAGATTCAGTACACTCAAACCGAGCCGACACCTGGCACAACTTAACACCCATATCATAGCGTTAAACCGCCGTCTGCTGCACTCCTGCAACCGCCATATAGCAGAGCATAAACAGAGACTACAAGCGGTCAGCCGCAACCTCCACACCCTGAGCCCACTGGCCACTCTAGAGCGCGGTTATAGCATAACTTTTAAACTACCTGACCGAGAGATCCTGCAAGATCTATCCACAGTAGAACCGGGTGACCAGCTTGAAACCCACCTTAGCCAAGGCAGCATCATCAGTCGGGTAGAATCAAAATAGGTGCGACCATTAAGAGTAGGAAAAAACAGACTATACTATCCATAATTAAGTTCTAACAATGGGTAGATAGATCGTTATGGCAAAAAAACAACCCTTCGGGCTGAAGTTTCGTCAAAGCGTAGATCACATGGTCGATCAAGCACTCGACACGATGGGTCTTGATACCGGGGTAGCCAATGCCATCAAGGCGTGCACCTCGGTTCTACAGGTCACCTTTCCTGTGCAGATAAAGGGCAAGATCGAGACCTTCAGCGGCTGGAGGGCGGTTCACAGTATCCACCGCCTGCCATCCAAAGGTGGGATACGTTACGCCCCGATGGTAGACCAGATGGAGGTGGAGGCACTAGCTGCACTAATGACCTATAAGTGCGCCATCGTTAATGTGCCATTTGGCGGCTCCAAGGGTGGACTACGCATCGACCCCAGTAAATATAGCCGGGATGAGATGAAACTGATCACCCGCCGCTTTGCCCGTGAACTGATCAAAAAGGGATTTCTCAGCCCAGCCACTAACGTACCGGCGCCAGATGTAGGGACTGGTCAGCGGGAGATGTCGTGGATTGCAGACACTTATAAACACCTATACCCAGAAGATATAAACCATGTGGCCTGTGTGACCGGAAAACCGGTGGCGCATGGCGGCATACGTGGACGTACCGAGGCTACTGGGCGTGGCGTACAGTACGCCCTGCATGAATTTTTTCGCCACCCAAAAGAGGTCTCTGCTGCCGGAATGGATGGCTCTCTTGAGGGCAAAAACATCGTTGTCCAGGGACTTGGCAACGTCGGCCATCACGCGGCAAAGTTCCTCTCCGAAGAGGATGGAGCCAAGATTATTGCTGTTATTGAGCGGGATGGGGTCTTGGTAAATCCTGCTGGCATTCAGATTGAAGAGCTGCATCAGCATATGATAGAACAGAGGAGCATTAAGGGTTTTACCGGCGCCAAATTCGACCAGGATGGTGCCAAGGGGCTAGAGATGGAGTGCGACATCTTGATTCCGGCCGCTCTGGAGGGTGTCATCCAGAGAAGGAATGCCGCCAACATCAAGGCCAAGCTGATTGCCGAGGCAGCCAACGGTCCAGTCACATTTGCCGCCGACAAGATCCTGCGGAGCCGCGGCATAACTATCCTGCCAGATGCCTATGTCAATGCGGGTGGTGTCATAGTCTCCTATTTCGAGTGGATTCGTAACCTGACACATATCCGGTTTGGCCGGGTTGAGCGCCGTTTCGATGAGGCTCGTGGGCACAAAATCATCCAGGCGATAGAGGATATGACCGGCAACCAGATGCCTGATGCCTTGCATACCGAGCTGGCACGCGGAGCGGATGAGTTTGATCTGGTTAGATCTGGCCTGGATGACAGCATGCGGCTGGCGCTACAGGAGATAATAGAGCTGCGTAACAGTAGTGATAAAATCGATGACTATCGCACTGCCGCCTATGTTATAGCCCTGTCTAAGGTCTCCCGCTCCTATCTGGATATTGGGGTTTATTAAAGCAATCTACTTCTTTCTTTTTACAAATTGCTTCAGCCGTTGGCGTTTTTGCACCTGGCGCTTGGTCAGTACATTTTTTCGCCCAGCATATGGATTCTTACCTGAGTTGAACTGAATCTGCAGCGGGGTTCCAGCCAGCTCCAGCACCTTACGATAACGACCAATGAGGTAGCGCCTGTAAGCATCCGGTACCGCCTCGGCCTGGTTGCCGTGAATAACAATCAACGGTGGATTGCGTCCCCCCTGATGGGCGTAGCGCAGCTTAATCCTCCGCCCTCTAACCAGTGGGGGCTGATGCTCCTCAACCGCCTGCTCCAGAATACGGGTTAACTCAGGAGTAGAGAGTTTACGTGTGGCGTTGGTATATGCCGCATCAATGACCTGAAAGAGATCACCAACACCAGAACCATGCAGGGCTGAGATAAACCGTTTCTCGGCAAAACCGAGGAATATAAGACGACGCTCCAGCTCTTTTTTAATCCACTCCCGCTGCCCCTGCTCCAGTCCATCCCACTTGTTTATAACGACCACCAGAGCACGGCCACTATCCAGAACATGCCCTGCGAGAGTTGCATCCTGCTCCCCCACCTCCTGCTGCGCATCCAACACTAACAGCACCACATTGGCCTGCTCAATCGCCTGAAGTGTTTTGATCACACTAAATTTCTCAATCGTCTCTTTGACCCGCGCCCTACGTCTCACTCCAGCGGTATCGATCAGGGTGTAGGGGCGTTCATCTCGGGTAAACGGTATAAAGATGCTATCTCTAGTAGTACCAGGCTGATCAAAGGCGATCACCCGGTCCTCACCCAACATTCTATTTACCAGGGTGGATTTGCCTACATTGGGCCGCCCAACAACGGCTATCTGAACCCCCTTGTCGACCTCATCTTCCATCCCCTCTTGCGACTCCGGCAGCTCCTCTAAGACTCTATCTATGAGCCCCTTTACCCCGTGACCATGGACTGCGGCAATCGCCACCGGATCTCCCAGACCTAGTGCATGAAACTCCACCGCCGCCATCTCTCGTTCCAGGTTTTCGCTCTTGTTGGCTACCAGAGTAATCGGTTTACCGGTACGGCGCAGACGCTCCGCTATCTGCTCATCAGCACCACCACACCCCTCCTTCGCGTCGAGCAGGAACAGTATATGGTCAGCCTCATCGATAGCCGCCTCTATCTGCCGATCCATCAACAGTTCAACTCCATCATCTGCTCTGCTAATACCGCCGGTATCGACCACCAGATAGCGTTGGCCACCGAGTCTACCCACGCCGTATTGACGATCACGAGTCAATCCTGGACGGTCAGCCACCAGCGCATCCCGGCTACGGGTGAGCCGGTTAAACAGGGTTGATTTGCCCACATTTGGACGCCCTACAAGGGCGATAACAGGAAGCACAGAGTTGGCTCCTATAATATTCCGTACTTGTACACTATCACATGCCAGAGAGTGAAATAGCCGCTAGACTACCACCATCACCCAACACATAAGCCACCCCATTTGCCACCATAGGTGGGGTGGAGATGGGATCACTTCCAACCCGAATACGCCCTACCAGGTCACCATCCTCTGCCGATAACAGATGGATATAACCCTCATAATCTCCAATCAACAGATAGCGTCCTATAGGTACCGGGGCTGTCAGCTCTCTACCGTGCATTTTATCCTGCTGCCACATGGTGGCGCCGCTGTTTGGGTCGATGCCCCATACCCTATCCTCATCATCGGTCACATAGAGCTGTTTTCCATCCGCCCCCAGACCAGCATGTGAGGATAGCGCGCGCCGCCACAGGACTTCACCGCTATCCACCGCTACTGCCGCCATATCCCCCTGAAAGGTTGCTACATATGCCACCCCATCAACGATTTTAGGGTCACCATCAATATCCACCATCCGCTCTAACTCAGAACGTCCACTCGGCATAGAGATAGTCGACTCCCATAGTGGGTTGCCAGTCGCCAACTCAAATGCAGCCATACGCCCACTAGAGAAACCACAGACTACTGTAGATCCACTGATAACCGGAGAGCTACTACCATGTAGAGTCAATACCGGAATAGCACGATCATAGAACCAAACGCTCTCGCCACTGCTAGCCTGGAAGGCGAACAGCTTGCCATCTATGGTATGTACCACCGCCACCCCCTGGTCCGCCTTGGGTACGGATAGCACCTCGCTACTAACTCTTGCTTGCCACCGCTTGGCACCACTGCTCATATCCAGAGCTAGTAGTTCACCATCGCTACTCCCCACCAGCACTAGACCGCTACCTGCACCCGGCCCACCGGAGATATTCAGGTCTGTATCGACACTCCAGAGCTGAGATCCACTACTAGCACTCAAAGCCCGAACTTCACCCCCACGATTAGCTACAAATACCTTACCCTGATTTACGAATGGCACCAGCTTAACTCGATCATCATCACTGCCGCCGACCGATCTACTCCAGAGCTTGCGCAGAGCACCACTATTTTTGATCTTGACCAGCTCCGCTGGAGGCTGCTCAGTCGAATCACTGGAAAACCAATTAACCGGATTCATCGAGCCGCACCCTGCCAATAACAGAGCAGTAACAGCTATGCTCGCTACTCTTGTCGAATATCTCACTGAGTCACCGCTGCAACTGCTAGCTGGTCGATCTTCATCTGCAATAAATTAGCATCAGTCACACCTTGGTCGATCGCCTCCAAATAGGCCTTATGTGCCGCTGCACTATCACCCTGCAGCTGCGCAAGATCACCCCGCAGGGCGGCAAACTCACCACTAAAACTGTCGCTGCCAGCTTGTGACAGTACGACTGCAGCCCTATCTGTATCGTTGATCTCTAGCAGTATCCGCACCAGACGCAGGCGGGCGATCTGCTTTAGTACCGGCTCGGTTGTATGGGCAAGCAACCACTCTAGCTCAGCCTGCGCCCCTTCGTTATCGCCCTTCTCCTGTTTTATCTTGGCTTTATAGAGGGCAGCAAACGTGGTGTAACTACTATCTGCATGCTCTGCTGCCAACAGCTCCGCCTGTTTCTCTACCGCGGCATGATCACCAGCCTCCATAGCAAACTGCATCTGGGCGAAGCGATGTGATGCCTGCTCGGCTATCTGCTGCTGATGCTGCGACCAGGCCTGCCAGCCAAAGACACTACCTAGGCCAATAACCACTCCAACCACTACCGAGCGGCCATTCTCCTGCCACCACCTCTTCAGAGCCTCTACCTGCTCATCTTCTGAAAGATATTCACTCACGTTTTACCCCTCTTGATTTAACCTTTGCTCACCACAGCAACTCTAATACATCTGTCACTACCACGTAGACAGAAATTCAATACGTTTGATTCTACTGAGCGCCAGAATGAATCTGCCTATTCTATAACGTTTCCACCCTCTGTTGCAGAAAACCGGCCAATTCATCCAGTTTGATCTCCTGCTGCCCCATCTTCTCACGCAGCGGCTTGACCCCAACTACCCTACGCTCCAGCTCATCTTCACCCATGATAAGGGCATAATGTGCCCCACTACGGTCAGCCTTTTTGAATTGACTCTTGAAACTACCACCACCACAGTGCACGATCAATCGCAGGTCTGGCAGTCGATCCCGCAGCTGCTCTGCTATGACCACCCCCTGCCGTTGTGGTTCATCCCCAACCAGTACCAGATAGGCGTGTGGCTCTACATCCTCTGGAACAATAGCGGCCTCCTCCAGCAGAGAGATCAACCGCTCCACCCCCATGGCAAAACCGATGGCCGGAGTGGCACGCCCCCCCAGCTGCTCTACCAATCCATCATAACGACCGCCTGCGCAAACAGTACCCTGCGCGCCCAACCGATCTGTAACCCACTCAAATACAGTGCGAGCATAATAGTCCAGCCCACGCACCAGACGGGGATTTACTACATACTCTACCCCAGCTGCATCCAATCCCGTACAGATGGACTCAAAGTGGTGCCGTGACTCTCTGCCAAGGTGATCCATTAAGGCTGGAGCATTGGCGATAATCTCCTCCATCTCTGAGTTTTTGGAGTCCAAAATCCGTAGTGGGTTACTCTCCAGCCGACGCAGGCTATCTCCATCGAGGCTATCTTTATGTCCCTCTAAATAGGTAACCAGCTCCTGCCGATAGGTTGCCCGCTCCTCACTACTACCCAGCGTGTTTAGCTGTAACTCCAGACCATCTAACCCTAGATCCTGCCATATTCTTCGACTAAGCAATATGATCTCGGTATCGATATCCGGACCCTCCATCCCGTAGGTCTCAACCCCGATCTGGTGGAATTGACGAAAACGCCCCTTCTGCGGCCGCTCATGCCGAAACATCGCACCCTGATACCAGAGCCGCTGCACCTGATTAAAGAAGAGCCCATTCTCAATCCCGGCACGCACACAGCCGGCAGTCCCCTCCGGTCGCAGAGTCAGACTGTCGCCATTGCGATCTTCGAAGGTGTACATCTCCTTCTCTACGATATCAGTAACCTCACCGATAGAGCGCCGAAACAGCTCTGTCATCTCCAACAGTGGCATACGGATCTCACGATAGCCATACCGCTCCAGCACGCGCTGCACACTCCCCTGTAGTAACTGCCAAAGAGGGGTCTGCTCCGGCAGAATATCGCGCATACCGCGAATGGCTTGAATGTTCTTTCCCATGGGATTTTGCTTCTTCTTAAAATATATGCGGACAACAATTTATTACAGCTGGGCGCCCAGCATCAGCTGCTGATAAGCTGTTATCCTCTATGGATTAAAGGTGAAACGAGCAACTCTCTGCTTGGTGTACCTCTCCAAATTAAACGGTTCGCCATCAACCATCAAACTAACTACCGGTGCATTACCCAACACCACATGAAAAGGGGCAAGACCATCCAGTTCACGCCTATCACCAGCAGCCAACCTGCCCCGTATCTGCACGGCACCCCTAGCATCTATTACATTTATCCAAGAGGGTCCATTAAACTTGAATACAATGGTGTCTGCCAGATCAGACTTAACCGGCTGCTCTAAAAAAGCAACAGGTTTCACCTCTACTACAACCAGCTGCTCTGTTTCCGGTTTTGTTTCAACCCTATCCTGCTCGAGTGGCAGACCACTCTCTACCTTGCGACCCCGGTCTATCTGCACCACGACGGCATCATCTAGCTCACTCTGATCCTGATCCTCTGCTACCGATATTGGTGGCAACAGGGTCTGTAGCTGCTCTACATCATCGCTGGAGGTAACTGCAACAACCGATGATAACGATCCAAGCTTACCCACTATCTTACGTCCTGCCTCATACAGATCGACACGCCACCACAAGGCCACCACAGCTACCAACAGCATTACAATTATCCAGGTGGTTAACCGTATCCCTCCACGACTACGGTACATGTCATCATCAGCAGATGGAGGATGACCAATCAATCTCGTCGATTCGATACGCTCCGGCCTAACAGTATTGTAAGACTCCAGTACTGGCTCCTCCGGCACCCCCAACAGACGCGCATAATTGCGCAGATAACCACGCACAAAAACCGGATCAGGCAACCGATCATAATCGTCATCCTCCAGCGCTTGGAGCTGCGCCACCCCAAGGTTTAGCCTAGAGGCCACTTTGGAGATGTCCATATGCTGCTTCTCACGTATAACACGCAGCCCTCGACCAGGTCCATCTAGCTCTATTCGATCACTCCCTGACTCATCAATGCCAGGAATATTCATTACTATTTTGACTCCCGTAGTAGCTTGATTTCAGGTGAATCAGGGAACTTACCACGCAACAACATACTATGACTAGCCGCCGCATTCTTGTTGCCCAATTTACGCTCTGTCTGGATAGCCAGCCAGAGAGAGGCTGGGGTGTGCCCAACTACTTTATGGAAACGTTGCAGATATGATCTGGCCGATAGATAGTCTTCCGCATCATAGGTAAATTGCGCCATCCGTATAAGTGCAATAGGAACACGATCATTGCGCTGTAGGGCACGACGATAGTAATCCTCCGCCTTAGTCTTATCACCACTCCTCTGCGCACAAGTTCCAGCATTGGTAAGTGCAACCTCTGGAGTACGATATAGCGGGTTTTTTAACGCCGCCATAAAATGGCTATCTGCCTCTGTAAAATTACTTTGTGCACAAAGAAAGGCACCATAGGCGTTACGGGTATCAGGGTCGCGTGGCTGTATCCGAATAGCCCGCTGAAAATGCTGCCGAGCGAACTTATCCTCTCCCAGCCGCTGATAGATCGAGGCGAGTACATAGTGGGCATTACCGTGATTAGGCTCTAGGGCGATACCCTTCTTAATCTTCTCTAATGCTAATCCATACTCCCC
>CBFDBF010000024.1:0-11387 GCA_965602975.1 uncultured Gammaproteobacteria bacterium
CTGCTCCGCCGCCTCATCTAACTGCTCAAAGATGGTCTCACAGGCGGCTATCCCTTTCTGAATGTTGCCGTAGACCTCACTCAACTGACGAATCGGCTTAGGCATCAGTCCCGCCGCAATCACAAACGAGACTAGTGCGGCAGTACTACCCGTATCCCGCATATAGAGCACCAAAAACATTATTGCCGCCATCGCCGCAATCACCAGAACCTGCAGGATCGGTGTAGTTATAGCCCCCACCTTCACCATCTGCAGTGCCCTTTTCAAATTACGCAGGCTAGCTGCCATAAACTGCTGCTTCTGATACCCCTCACCACCATAACTGCGCACCACTTTAAACCCGTGGATGGTCTCGGAGGAGACATGTGTCACCTGCCCCATCGCATCCTGGATTTTGTGACTCAACTTACGCAACCGCTTGCCAACAACTGAGATCAATAGTGCAATCATTGGAGTTATGGCCAGAAATACCAAAGTGAGCTTCCAGTTGGTCCAGAGCAGATAGAGCAGCAGAAAGATAACCGTCAGCCCCTCACGCACAACCACCTTGATGGCATCGGTGGCGGCTCCGGTAACTAAGGTCACGTTATAGGTGATCTTGGAGATCAGATGCCCAGAACTCTGATTATCTATATAGTGATTAGGCAGCTCCAGTAGTTTATTGAATAGATCAACACGTAGGTCATGCACCACATGGTTTGAGACCTTGGCTATATTATAATTACCAATAAAAGAGCCAATACCTCGTAATAGAGCCAACCCCAAAGCCGCCAATGGCACTGCATACATCAGCCGATTAGAGTCACTCTCCAGACCCTCTATGAAATACTCCATCAACTTGGCAAACGCTGGCTGGGTCAAGGCAAACAGGATATAGCCGACAATACTGAGCATAAATGCCACAGCATATCGCCGCACATAAGAGAGCAGCCGAATATAGGTTGCAAAACCGCTATTTTTTTGGCTCTTATCCACTATTAACTAATATCTTAAATCCAAAAGAGTGATGCACAGATCGCAGTATATCATTAAGATATTAATACGATAATCCATAGATTTAAGGGTACCTCTATTAATTCTGTTTTAGTATAGATGTGCTTGAGAAGTTCAAGAACAAGACGAAGATCGCAGCAAATAGCTGGCTATTTGCTAGGTTTTCAACGAAGTTATTGGGCTTCTCAAGCGCATGGATGCCAAACACGAATTGATAGAGGTGCCCTTAAACAAGATAAATAGTGAATTATGGTAAATATTTCGGAATTTTGAGATCTATTACAGAGAAAAATGGTGTTTTATAGCCTATAGTATGCAAGCAAGGCAGGGATCCCTGAGCAACGGCCCAATGTGTTATGAACAGAAAGCCACCTCCAGCAACCGCACTAAATAGTGAAGCTATAGCGCTGCGTAGTCGTCTCAGTTCCCTATCTAAGGAGGCGAACCACAATGAAGAGGTGTTGCGCCGTTTCAATACTCGGGAGCTATCTCTGCTCGCCGCCGAGACTCTACCCGAACTACTGCACTCTCTCACCACCGGAATGCAAGACTCCTTTGGCCTACCAGCCATCAGCTTGATCCTGCATGACCAAGATCATGAGATACGCCATCTGCTACTACACAGCGACCGGTGTATAAGCCATTTCCCAAACATCAGTTTTCTCGATAACCATGCAGATGCGAACGCAGCAGTCAGAGATCTAAACAAGCCGTGGCTGGGGCCATTTCAGAATAGACACCGTACACTATTCGCCAAAAGTGACGGCCTAAAGAGTGTAGCGTTAATACCAATGCTGCGCCGTACGCAACTGATTGGCAGCATACATCTTGGCAGTGGTGATATAGAGCGCTTCACCCACCACCACGCTAGCGATTTTCTACACCACCTAGCCTCTATTGCTGCGGTCTGCCTAGAGAGTGCCGCCAACCGTGAACATCTGGTTATAAGTGGCCTTACCGACGCCCTCACTGGACTCCACAACCGCCGCTATCTGGAGCGCAGACTACAAGAAGAGATCTCCCGTGCAATTCGCTACCAGCACCCTATGAGCTGCCTATTTATCGATGCCGACCACTTTAAACGTGTCAATGATGATCATGGTCATAATAGTGGTGATGCAATACTGCGAGAGATCTCTCTACGCATCCGTGAGTGTCTACGCGCATCCGATATGGCAACCCGTTTTGGCGGTGAGGAGTTTGCCATACTCCTACCCCAAACCGATGCCGATGAGGCACTCCATCTGGCCGAGAGAATCCGCCACTGTATAGCCAGCCAAACGATCCCATCCTGTACCAACAAAGAGCTGGAGGTCACCGTGTCGGTCGGAGTAAGTCAGCTTGATCTGCAATCGGATGATGAATATATAGTGCTGGGGGAGAAACTACTGCATGAGGCGGACAACGCGCTCTATCAAGCCAAGCAGTCTGGACGCAACTGTGTGCGGATGTTCATAGGATAGCCTACAAAAAGGCCGGAGGGGTTAACCCTACCAACAAGTATTGGGACAGATTGAAAACACCTCTCTAAAACTACACCAGTGCGAACTTCCTCAGACGATAGAGCAGAGTGTCTCGACTAATACCCAGCAGCCTGGCTGCTCGACTACGATTACCAGAGGTACGTTCTAGAGCCTGCTGGATCAGACTCTTCTCCAATTCAGACAGTACCAGACCGGCCGCCGGAAGCTCTACAGCTGCCTCTGGTGTGACCTGCTGTTTAAACTCTAGAGGCAAGTTATGTAAAGTAATCTCGCGCCCAGGGAGTAGAACCGCTAACCGTTCACACAGATTACTTAACTCCTGTACATTGCCCGGCCAGTGGTATTTGCGAAGCTGGCTCAAGGTATCTCGATTAAACCGCACCACCTCCAAACCATAACGATCAGCACTCTCTTGACTAAAATGCGCTAGCAGTACGGAGATATCACCGGGACGATCACGCAGCGCAGGCATCTGTAGTGGCACCACATTCAAGCGATAAAAGAGGTCTTCACGCAGCCGCCCTGCGGCCACCTCCTGCTGCAGATCTTTACTGGTAGCGGCAATTACCCGCACATTAACTCTAATCGAACTGATAGCCCCAAGTGGCACTATATCTCCAGACTCAATAAAATAGAGCAGCTTCGCCTGCACTGCAAGCGGCAACTCTGCCACCTCATCCAGAAAAAGAGTTCCGCCTACAGCCTGTTGAATATAGCCTGCATGCTCCTCAGCAGCACCAGCAAAGGCACCTTGGAGGTGGCCAAACAGCTGTGACTCCGCCAACGTGGTGGAGAGTGCAGCACAGTTCACTGTGACAAATGACCGCCGGTTACGCGGACTTTTAACATGGATAGAGCGTGCCAGCAGCTCTTTGCCACTTCCACTCTCCCCATAGATCATAGCGGTAACATCTGTAGCGGCAATCATGCCGGCCACATTGGACACTTCCAGTAGAGCTGGGCTTTTTCCCAATAGCATAGCTATCACCTGTAATTACTCTGCTGTTACAGCAGTGGCACCCACTACTGACAACATCAGATCACTCCCAAAAAACAGCGTAAATACCCCCAGCAGCACAATCACCACACCAGCGACCCGACGTAGATCAGCAATCCTTCCAAGACGAGCCATCCAACCGGTAAAGAGGCCAGTAACCAGCATAGCTGGCAGGGTACCTAAGCCAAACATAGCCATAAATATACCGCTACTCCACAGATTATTCAAAGGGAGCGCCAAAAAAAGTGCGTAGTAGACAAGACCACACGGCAACCACCCCCACACCAAACCAGCCAGAAAGGCCCCTCTAAAACTATCTATAGGCAGGAGTCGACGACCTACCGGCTCCAGCCACTGCCAGAGCCACCCACCCAGCCGATCCATCTGGCGCAACAGCGGAAACCAGTCAGTAATATAGAATCCAATCAAGATCATAGTAACCGCGGCAATGCCGCCCGCAACCTGCCGCCAGAGATCACTGCCAATCCCCCAACCAAGCAGCTGTCCACTAAACCCTACAGCCAAACCCAGTAGCAGATACACCAAGATCCTACCCAGATTATAGGCCAAAATAAACCCAAGGAGCCTACCGGGACGCTCCCGCTCTGCTGCGGGAAGACTTAGGGAGAGGGCACCCATAATACCACCGCACATCCCAAAGCAGTGGACAGAGCTAAAAAAGCCAACGGTAAAGGCCAGGGCCAAAGATAGATTCAAGATGTCAGTTCCAGAGATGATCTGCCAAGATTATAACCGCTGTTACAACAAACTACCTATCAGGCAATATAATCCCATGGTTTGTAATCCAACTGCGATCCAGCTTCCACTGAATCCTCTTAATCGATGGATCAGAGATTACCAGCTTTTTTGCTCTTTTCTGAATCCGCGCCAACTCTAGCTGAGCCTGCTGAAACTCTGGACTATCGGCAGAGCGACCGGCAAGATGTGGATAGAGAATCCCCATAACCCGTGCCACCGGAACCTCAACAGAGCGTGGGGAGTGCATAGTGGCAATCCCGTGGCTCACCGTAACTACACGAAACTGGTAGGGAAACACCTCTAACTCCATGTCCATCTCCAAGAGGGCATTAAGATGCCGCACCTCTGGTGGCTCATACAGTGCCAGAAAGGTAAAACCAAGAACTATCGTAGCCAAAACCAGTGCATATATTGTAGTACCACGATCCAACTTTGCCATCAACTTGCCTCTTAATCTATACGAAAAACATATAAAAACAACAATCTACATATAACAGACAGAAAGCGCCCTAAAGTACACGGCATCCCTGCCGATAAAGTAACAGTCTTCTAACACCACACGGCTGCAAGCTCCGCACCGTCATATTGCAAGGACATAGGATTATGACCGGCTCATCTCTAGAATCCAATCGTGCCGCTGGTACCCGCCTGGAGCTACTACTGTTCCGCTTAAATGGCAGCCAACTTTTTGGCATCAATGTATTCAAAGTACAAGAGGTCATCCCCTATCAAGAGCTGACCAAACTGCCCGGATCCAGCCCATTAGTAAATGGTGTCGCTACCCTGCGTGGCATCACCATGTCGGTCATTGATCTATCGCGTGCGGTCGGCGGCCCCGCCATGAAAAACCCCAAGAATGGGATCATAATCATCACCGAGTACAACCGCTCCGTACACGGCTTTCTGATCCACAGCGTAGATCGCATTGTCTACACCCAGTGGGAAAACGTACAGGCCCCACCAGATGCCATTGGCAACCGTAGCTTTACCACAGCCATTACCACTGTTGATGACCAAATGATAGAGATCATCGATGTGGAGAGGGTGCTAGACAACATTGTCCACGCCAGCACTGATGTCTCAGATGACATGACCAGCCAGGCCAGACAAGATAGTCACAAAGTGCTGATAATCGATGACTCCATGGTAGCGAGGAAGCAGATTGAACGCGCCCTGGAACAAGTCAATATAGAGTGTGTCACTGCAACTGATGGCACTGATGCCATCCAAATCCTAGAGCAACTCACTGCAGAGGGACATGACATGCAACACTACTTCAGCATGATCATCTCCGATATCGAGATGCCAAACATGGATGGCTACATGCTAACCACCGAGCTACGTAAACGAGCAGACTTCCAGCACATTTATATCCTGTTGCACTCCTCCATAAGTGGCGAGTTCAATGCGGACATGGTACAGAAAACCGGAGCCAACCAGTTCATCCAAAAATACTGCCCGGATGAACTAGTAGAGGCTGTAATGAAGCATCTAGACCAAGGCCAGCCATAAAAGCCTAATGTGAGTGCTTGTGCGGCTCTGACGGTGGTAGATCTTCTCCTGCCAATACCATACTTACCGCCTGCTGTGGATCATCCTCACTGGTTGCAATCACCTTTACGCCACGCTCATCCATACGCCGACAAAATCCTTGCCCACAACTTGCAGTAATCAACACATCTAATCCATAGAGCGGATGTTCATCACCACAAAATTCATGCATCGACATCTCTGCCGGCAGATTAAGCCGCTCCCTCTCCTGCGGATTACCCTGACCATCAGCAGAGAAGATCATAAACCTGCGCGTCTTCCCCGCATGGCCAGTAATGGTGCGAAAATTCTGACTGGTAACTCCAATAATCATAATATGTTTACCTCTGTTGTCTGTTGTCTGTTGTCTGTTGTCTGTTGTACAGTTGAGATTACTCTGGTTGACATATCTCACCCCTGCTAACTGCTATAGCCGTCTTGTAGAGCAAAAATAGAACTATGCAGGTAAGCAACCCGAGCAGCGCCCATGAGAGAAACATGAACCCCTGTAGCCCGCTCTGCTCATACATAACCATAGTAGCGACAGTAATTGCCGCCATAGGGAAAGAGTATGCCCACCAAGAGAGAAAAAATTGCAGCCGCGTAAAACGGTGTATCTGGAGCAGCAGCAACATGGTCAAAAACAACCCCACATAGTAGAGAATATGGGCAAACGCATCTATACCCCCAGTCAACTTCACATAAGATATAAAACCAATAGCCGGTGGTGCAATCAATATAAACAGGGTAGGCATCAACTTGCCCGGCAGTGGATTATGAAACAGCACACGATTGAATATAATGGATAGTAGTACCAGCCAAAAAACAATCCCAATACTAAAAAAGAACCATGAAGTCTCATGATACCCCAGAGTTATACCAGCAATGGGGACCAACACATTACCCACTACTGGAATAAACCAGGCTGGATTGAGGTGATGCACCTCAAAATGCTCATGGTATATCCAGGTATTCATCACATAAAAGGTAAAAAATAGATGCAATGCTGCCCCTGCAAGCCACAGCATCCGAGCCAGATCTGGATAGCGATGCAGCATTACAATTGATAGCAGAAGCAGGCTGATAGATATAGTCGGAAAGAAATTCAGCTTAACTGGATGGCGCAATTCAGCAACCACAGCCAATCTATAACGCACTACTTTCATAGCATAGATGACCAGCAGACCTATAAACAACGCCAATGTAAATAGAGCCAACAGACCATCTGGATGCAGGTTTAACTGAAAAAGATTACAGGCCTTCTCCCAGGCGATAGTTAGCCCTGACATCCCCATCACCATAGCAAAATATGATATAGGAAAATGCTCCAGCCTCGAATCAGCGCCCATAATCTATACTCCATAAACAGACCAGCCAACACTATGGCAGAGTCATAATATTAAGCCTATTATGGTAGAACAAAGCAGGCTCTGTTGCATCGAACAATTATCAATTACCACCAAAGATAGATGGTTTTAACGACATGCTAAACAGGATACTTTACCCTTGATTCAAATCAAACATATACGGGTTGCTATCGACTACCATACACCGTTGAACCAGCTAACAAATCAAAATGTTGCGTGATATTTTATCTAAAACAATACTCTCCTCTCAGGTAGCGCCAGAACCAAAGGCTGGACGGGTCCCCGGCAATATGGCGATATGGGTGGCGATTTTCTCTGAAATGAGTGAATTTGCCATGATGTTTATCATCTATTTTATCGCCAAGGTACACAACCCGGAGATATTCGCTGCCGGATCAATAAAACTTAATACTCTGGCTGGAACCCTCAACACACTTACCCTACTCTCCAGCAGCTACTTTGTAGCCAAGGCGGTACGCTCTATACGTTGCGACCGCCCTGACCTCTCTATACGTTGGATGTGGCTGGCAATTGGATCTGGCTGCATCTACCTGGCAATAAAATATTGGGAGTTCCAGTGGAACACCGCCCACGGGTATGGGGTGGATACTGATCTCTTTTTCACCGTCTACTATTATGTAACATTCAACCATTTCCTGCATGTTGGCTGGGGTAGTGGCGCACTACTATGGGGGGTGTACCGGCTAAAATCAGATGCTTACAACTCATCTAACCATGAAGGGCTAGAGAGTATCGCCAGCTATTGGCATATGATCGATCTAGCATGGATTGTCATCTTCCCTCTGCTCTATGTACTACATTAGGCGGCATTAATCACATGTTTAATCTACGTAATATAGATCTCATCTGGCTACTCCTGATGGCCATCACCGTAATCAATGCGCTGATTGCAGAGTCCGCAGACACCACTCTGTTAGTAACCGCTATCATAGCCACCTCTATAGCATTCAAAGGGAGGATGGTAGTTGCACAATTCATGGAGCTGCACAACGCCAATCGACTCATACGCAACTTTATGTACGCCTATTTTTATATCATCCCCCTATTAGTAGTTATTGTGCACGCTTTCCCTAAGGAAATTC
Source organism: uncultured Gammaproteobacteria bacterium (assembly GCA_965602975.1). Lineage (GTDB taxonomy): Bacteria > Pseudomonadota > Gammaproteobacteria > Chromatiales > Chromatiaceae > CBFDBF01. Next base: position 8,234 of record CBFDBF010000024.1, read on the forward strand.
AAGAACTTACCAGACTGCCGTGATCACTCCTAGAAGCCAACTCACAGAAAATACCGACACACTCTAACCTGTTCTATTATATCGATTTTGGTAGTACAATCAGGAACAATTCTCGAATTGTGCCATAAAGCGACAATCGATACTGCGATAGACCACTTGGAATCTATGCCAATGAACCTCAAAGAGAGCTATCTTTTCGCCACCCTGGATGATGATCAACTGGCTCAGGTTGAGGCCATGTCCAAGCCCATCACCCTCATTGACGGAGAGCGACTATTCCATGCTGGCGATACCGCCAACCACTTTTTTCTGGTTCAATCTGGACAAATAAAACTTTTACGGACATCCCTGGCAGGTGATGAAAAAGTAATAGAGCTGGTCAACCAGGGCGCCACTTTTGCTGAGGCAGTTATGTTCATGGATGAGCCCCGAAAATATCCGGTTACAGCAGAGGCGATAGGCAACACAGAGATTCTCAGCATTAAAAGCAAAGATTTCCTGGGTCTACTCCGAAACTCAGTTGACACCTGCTTTCGGGTTATGGGAGATATGAGCTTCAGATTGCAACACATGATCAAAGAGATCGATGATCTAACCCTGCAATCCGCCACTGGCAGAGTGGCCGGCTACCTCTGTGGCCAGAATGTATTCAAGGGGCAACAGCGAATAGAGTTTGATCTAAATATGCCCAAAGGGGTGCTCGCTTCACGGCTCTCAGTAAAACCGGAGACCTTCTCCCGCATTCTACACACCCTCTCCGATACCGGACTGGTAAATGTCACTGGCGGCCATATAGAGATTCTTGACCTGAATGGACTGCGCGCCCATGCGGAGTCAGCTGGCATCTGCGGTAAAAATATTGGCCCGGCCAAATAAGCCTCCCATAATATACCCCCTCCCTGAAACAGCTCGTTAGAACCACAGCACATCTCCCCTGAATCACCTGATACACTCCAAAGAGATACTGAGACAGTATCTCATGCAACAGACGGCTTGACATAGGTCAAAGACGCAATCTGGATGTTGGCATTAGTGTGACGTAGTCGGCTTCAACAGCATCGACTATGAATGTATAGTCGATACGTATCAACTATCGCTAAAGGGGTGATTTAGAATGAGTAAGAGACGATTTGGCATTCCAGTATTGAGCATGGCTGTCAGCATGGCTGTCAGCTCTATGGCCACCAACGTAATCGCGGCCGCACCAACACTATCCGATGCAGACTTTGAAAAGGGGAAAACCATATATTTTCAGCGCTGTGCTGGTTGCCATGGCACTCTACGCAAGGGTGCCACCGGTAAGAGCCTGGAACCAACCTCTTCAAAAAAGGGCAAGGGCAAAGGTACCCTGGAGCTTGGTCAGGAGCGTCTAGAGAAGATTATCACCTACGGTACAGAAGGTGGCATGAACAACTTCGATGACATCCTGACGAAGGATGAGATCAGCCTCATGGCAACCTACATCCAGATGGAGCCACCAATTCCACCAGAGATGTCTCTAGCACTTATGAAAGAGCGCCATAAAGTCTTTGTCGAACCGAAAGATTACCCCACCAAGCCCATGCATGGGCTCAACTGGGAGAACTTCTTCCTGGTCATCGAGCGTGATGTGGGTAAGATCGCTATCATCGATGGCGACACGAAGAAGATCATCGCGCACATTCCCACCGGTTATGCTGTGCATGTACTCAAGGCTGTAGAGCACCACGATACCCTGAAAACCGAAAACCCGGGGCGCTTCTGGTACGTCATGGGTCGTGATGGCATGATGACCAAGGTCGACCTCTGGCAAACGCCTGAAAAGATGAAGGTGGCTCAGGTTCAAGTCGCTTATGATGCCCGTGACGTGGCCGTATCCGGCGACGGCAAGTATGTCATTGGTGGTGGTTACTGGCCGCCACACTTCGTTATCGCTGATGCTATGACCATGGAGCCGCTGAAGGTTGTCTCTGCCCGCGGAGTAAATATCGATGGCGAATATGTCAACGAATCCCGTGTCGCCGCCGTATATGACACCCCGATGGCACCCAGCTGGCTGGTCTCCATGAAAGAGTTGGGACAGATGTGGCAGGTTAACTACAGCGATATCGATAACCTGAAGGTCACCAAGATCGACAGCGCCAAGTTCCTGCATGATGGCTTCTACGACCCGTCTGGTCGTTACTTCCAGATCGCCGCCAACGCCTCTAATAAGATGGTAATCATAGACAGCAAAACCCAGAAGCTGGAAGCGATGATCGATGTCGACAAGCTACCGCATCCTGGCCCTGGTGCCAACTGGGTAGATCCCAAATGCGGCCCTGTTGGCGGCACTACCCATCTAGGTGTAGGCAAGATCACCACTTGGGGTAACGATCCCAAAGGCCATCCTGAACAAGCCTGGAAGGTCTGCTATGAGACCGAAACCGACGGTGCTGGCGTATTTATCCGCACCCATCCGAAGTCAGATTACTTCTGGGCAGATCAGACCAAGCACCCGGAACCAGAGGTTCAGCAATCCATCCAGGTTCTATCTAAAGAGACCCGTGAAATCGTCAAGACTATCCGCCTGACCGAGAAGAAGGGCTACGCAGCCGTCCATATCGAGTTCAACCACGATGGCTCTGAGGTATGGACCTCTGTCTGGAACCGTGCGGACAGCAAAGAACCCAATGGCGAGATCATCATCTTTGATGCCAAGACCCTTGAAGAGAAGGCTCGCATTAAGGGTCTCTATGCACCAACCGGTAAGTTCAACGTCTACAACCGTGTCAATCACGTAACTTGATACGTTGGTAGTACGTAAATATGCGGGCATGGATAAGACCGTTCATGCCCGCTTTTTTATGCGGCAAACATTTGGTTAGTGGGAGATATAGGCCATGCCTAATGCACTCAAACAATCTCTGAGTGGTTCTCGTCGGATAATTCTTGGTGCCACTATTGGTGGTGCAATCCTGTTCTTCGTTATCGGCATCCTCTTCTGGGGTGGTTTTAACTGGGCCATGGATGCTTCCAACCAACTGGAGTTCTGTATTAGCTGCCATGAGATGAAGGATAATGTTTACGCTGAATACACCTCTACCATCCACTACTCCAACCGCACAGGTGTACGTGCCACCTGTCCTGACTGCCATGTACCCGACCCATGGGTGCACAAGGTTGTTCGCAAAAT
>CBFDBF010000025.1:0-11032 GCA_965602975.1 uncultured Gammaproteobacteria bacterium
CGTGCACTACCAGAATGCCTCTGGTGTCCGTGCGACCTGTTCAGACTGCCATGTGCCAAAACCATTTATCCCCAAGATGATTGCCAAGGTCATGGCGGTAAAAGATGTCTACCATGAGATAATTGGCACCATCGACACCCCAGAGAAGTACGAGCAGCACCGCTGGGATATGGCCAGCCGGGTATGGGCGAAAATGGAAGCATCTGACTCCCGTGAGTGTCGTAGCTGCCACGACTACACCCAGATGGATCTAAGTGGACAGGCTCGAATTGCGCGCAAACGTCACAACAAGGCAATGGATCAGGGTAAGACCTGTATCGACTGCCATAAAGGTATCGCCCACGAAGAGCCGGATGAGCCAGAGGTTGTAGAATAGACCTATGAACTGTCCCCAACGCTTTGTCCTGCTGCTCCTTTTATGGCTACTACCATTTACCGCTATGGCTGATGATGCACAGGAGAAAGAGTTCCGTCTTGCGGCCTCAGTTGGTGACACCGAGAGTGTCATGCGGCTCCTGGATGCAGGTGTGAAAGTTGATATTGCCAATGAACTAGGTATTACCGCCCTGATGATGGCAATTGAAAATAATAATCTAGACACCGTCGTCCTGCTGCTATCACGCGGCGCCAATATCGAAGCCAAGGCGGTTGCCGGCTGTACAGCGCTAACCTTCGCCGCAGAGAATGGCCACGCCACAATTACTGCCATGCTACTGGAGAGAGGGGCTGACCTGCATGTTCGCACCCGCTCAGGCTGGGATGCCCTATCCATAGCTGCCAAATATGGTCTGACCGACATGGTAGAGCAGCTACTATATAAGGGTGCCGATGCTACCGGTAAAGATAAAAAGGGGCGCACTGCACTCATGCATGCAGTGGAACACAACCATCCAGATACGGTTGCCCTGCTTGCCGCTGGTGGGAGCGATCTAAATAGCCGTAACCGCAACGACTATACCCTGCTCCATATGGCGGCAGATGGAGGCTATAGCAAAATTATAGAGATCTTGGCCGAGAGTGGTGCAGAGATCGATGCTACAGAGCCAGATGGGGCATCGGCTCTACTGATAGCGGTCTCTGCTGGTCATGTTGACAGTGCCAACGTACTGCTTAAACATGGTGCTAATATCAACCTACAGGACAGCAGTGGGGTCACACCACTAATGGAGGCGGTGGAGATAGATTCACCTCAACTGGTAAAATTGTTACTGGATCATGGTGCAGACAGAAAGCTGCAGGATGATACTAAACATAGTGCCATAGATATGGCCAAGGCGAGAAACACGAGCAACTCTGAGATAATAGAGATGCTTGTAAACGATCTTAAAGCAACTCCAAACAAGCAGGAATGAGCACATATTTTGCCAGATTTGCAGCATTAAGGTATATATACACCGTTAGCTGCATAACGAAACGGTTATTCGTTTCATAACAGAGAGAACCAACAGGAGGTAACATGATAAATCACACTATAAACAAGGCCCTGCTGGCCGCCATCTTGGCTGTCAGCACCTCATCAATAGCAGTTGCTGCTGATGCGGAAAAAAAGCCTGAGCTACTAACCGGCGCTAGTGCCAGCATGCTAAGTAACACCTGCTCTGGCTGCCACGGTACCAATGGTGCAAGCCTTGGCCCAGCAGCCCCATCTATCGCCGGCCTCTCCAAAGACTACTTTGTAGAGACCATGCAGGGGTTTGCCAGTGGAGAGATCAAATCCACTATGATGGGACGTATAGCCAAAGGGTATAACGATGCAGAGTATCAGCTAATGGCCGACTATTTTGGTGCCAAACCTTTTATTAAGGCAGAGCAGAGCTATGATGCTGAACTAGCCAAGAAAGGTGCCAAACTACATGAAAAGTACTGTGAAAAATGCCATGGTGATGGTGGGCAATCGGCAGAAGATGATGCCGGAGTGCTGGCTGGGCAGTGGACACCTTATGTAAGTTGGACCCTAGCTGACTACCGTGCAGGCGATCGTGAGGCCTCCAAAAAAATGAAGAAAAAGATGGGCAAAATGTTAGATCGAGAGGGCAGCAAAGGTATTGCCGCACTAATTAACTATTACGCCAGTCAGCAGAAATAATTGGGGAGAATAACAGATATGAAAATTACACGTAGAGGATTCATTCAGACTACCGGAGCGGTAACCGCAGCCGGTATGATAGGTGCGCCAATGCTTGCATTTGGTGCTGGCAAGAAAGTGGTTGTAGTTGGTGGCGGCACCGGTGGTGCCACAGCAGCCAAATATATCCGCATGGCCGACCCAACAGTAGAGGTCACTCTGATCGAGGCCAACGAACACTACCATACATGTTACATGAGTAACGAGGTACTAGGTGGTGACCGCAGTATAGACTCTATCCGCTTTGGTTATACCGGCTTAGGCAAACATGGCGTAACGGTAGTACATGACACCGTAACTGCAATAGATGCCGCAGCTAAAATGGTAAAAACTGCTGGTGGTAAAAGCTTTAGCTATGATCGTTGTGTAGTTGCACCAGGCATCGACTTCAAGTGGGATGGCATAGAGGGTTATGATGCCAAAGTGGCAGAGGATATCCCGCACGCTTGGAAGGCTGGACCACAAACCGTCACACTACGCAAACAACTAGAAGCGATGAATGATGGTGGAACAGTTGTAATTGCACCGCCATCAAACCCATTCCGCTGCCCACCAGGGCCGTATGAGCGTGCTAGCCAGATAGCCATGTATCTACAGCAGCACAAGCCAAAATCCAAGATCATAATACTTGATCCAAAATCCAAGTTCTCCAAAATGGGGCTGTTTACCGGTGCCTGGAAAAAGATGTATGGCTATAAGACCGATAACGCTCTGATCGAGTGGCACGGTGCTGAAGAAGAGGCAGGCGTAATGAAAGTAGATGCTGCCAGCCGTACTGTTACCACCGGCTTTGGAGATACATTCAAGGCTGATGTGCTAAACGTAATACCGGCACAAAAAGCTGGCAAGATCGCCTTTGCTGCTGGATTGACCAACGACAAGGGCTGGTGTCCGATCAATCTTGGCACCTTTGAGTCAACTATCCACGCCGGTATCCATGTACTGGGAGATGCCAGTATCGCTACAGGTATGCCCAAATCAGGCTACTCTGCAAACTCCCAGGCCAAGGTGTGTGCTGCTGCAATAGTGGCACTGCTTAAAGGCCAGGAGCCGGGAACACCATCCTACGTCAACACCTGCTACTCAATTGCAGGCAAAGACTATGGATTCTCGGTGGCAGCGGTATATCGTCTGGCCAAAGATGGCTCGAAGATCACCAAGGTATCTGGCGGACTAACCCCAGGCGATGCCAGTCCTGAGGTGTTGAAACGAGAGGTAGCTTACGCCCATAGTTGGTTTAATAACATAACCAGCGATATATTTGGGTAAGATGGCAAAAGCCCGACAGGGATGTCGGGCTGGTTTGCCTCACATGTGTATATACCAAGGCGGGTATATCTTTAGACAGACTCCTCTTTAGTAGCCCCACACAATCCATTTGAAATATTGCTCTGAAATATAGCCTTATGTACATCACCAAGGCTCAACATAGCGACCAACACACCCCCATCAGCAACCGGAATACGACGAAACCTATTGTGCACCATAATGGTTGCCGCCCTTAAGACATGCATATCAGGTTGCACGGTGATAACCTTCTCCACCATTAGGTCACCAACCTTCATATTCATAACACCCTTATATTTTCCCATCATTTTATCGTAATCTACAGATGCACCAGCCTCCATAAGATCATCCAGGCTTGGGAACAGGCTATGCAAAACATCCTTCTCTGCAACAAAGCCAATCAACTTATTGCTATCATCACCATCCGCCACTACCGGCAGACCAGAAAAACGGAATAGACACATTATGGATACCACCTCAATCAGAGGGGTCTCAGGGGTCACCGTACGCACCGAACTACTCATAATATCTTTAACTAGCATAATTTATTCTCCAACAATTACTCAAGAACCACAGAGTACACCAATTTTCAGCTAAGGGTAACGCAAATAGAGGCAAAAAACGGCTCGCTATTTATAAGACCAAAGTACGGCCTGTATAGAAAACCTACACTGTAGATAAGTGGGAGTAACCCAATAGAAACAACCAGCTTACTCTTGTGGTACTGGATTCCCCTGCTCAGTAGCACTCTGGCTCTCTTGTGGTGCTGCTACCGCCGCTTTCTGCTGCTGCGACAGCTGCTCATGCAGGCGAGTTATATCCGCCTCCAGCTCCTTGCTCCGCTCTAATAACACCTTGTTACTCTGCTCTCTGGACTCTAGCTCAACCCTACTATCAACCAGTGCCTGCTGTAACTCTGATAGACTCTGGCCAGATAGAGCATCACTATCCGCAACCTCTGGCTCCGCATATAGAACAGTAGCTGTTAACAACATAGGGGCAAGCACACTTATTATGTAGTGCTGTTTGGTAGTCATCTGATTATCCATGATAGTTATAAGTAAACTAGAGCGTAAATGAACATAACAAGATACTCAAGTTTTGAATTGATTTATCATCTTATCCATATGAGCCGCAACTGTGGCCAGGTCATCACTAGACTTGGAGGTCTGATGCGCCCCATCAGCAGCCTTATGGGTAACTTCATTGATGAAGTGGATATTACGATTCACCTCATCAACCATTGCACTCTGCTCCTCGGCAGCAGTAGCAATGCGCATATTCATATCATTTATAGAGTCGACAGATACCGTTATCTCCTCCAGTACAGAGCTGGCTGATTTGGACTTCTCAACACTCTGTTCCGCCCCCAGCTTACTATCCTCCATTGCAGTAACTGCCTCTACAGAAGAGTGTTTAAACTGTTCAATAATACTCCCAATCTCTCGAGTGGCCTCTTGGGTGCGCTGTGCAAGCGTTCTCACCTCATCCGCCACTACCGCAAACCCGCGGCCCTGCTCGCCAGCACGCGCCGCCTCTATAGCTGCATTTAAAGCTAATAGATTGGTCTGTTCGGCGATGGCGGTAATAGCAGAAGCGACATGCTCAATCCTGCCAGTATCCTCTGCCAGTTGCCGTACTACACCACTAGCAGCGTCTATACGACCAGCTAAAAGCTCTATATCCTGTACCACATTCGACACCACCTCTTGACCATCTGAGGAGCTAGAGAGTGCTGCTCCAGCCATCTCCTCCGCCTGGGCTGCATTAGTAGCTACATCCTGCGTTGCCGTTGCCAATTCACCAACGGCAACCGTCAACTGCTGAGTCTGCTCCTCCTGTTCAGTAATGCCACTCTGCGCCTCATCCACCACTTTCGCTAAACTACTTGAATGTTCAGCCAAACCATCCATATGTGTTGCTAACTTCTGAATTGTGGGTTGAAATCGATCCAGCATACTATCCAGCGCACGGCCAACATTACCAAACTCATCGGCTACAGATAGATTGGCTCGCGGACGCAGGTCAACATCTCTCTCCACCAGCTCTGCCGTCTCCTTTATTACCCGCAACGGCTTAACCACTATATACTGCAGCAGCAGAGTCAACAGCCCCATACCGATAGCAAAAATCACCAGGTTAATCAACGCCCCAATCCACAGCTCACGCTCTATAGCGGCATCCATATTGGCCAGTGAATAATTGAGTCTTACCGCACCCAATACAGATCCCTCCTCCACCTGATGGCAGGTCAGGCAGTTAACTCCATTATAATCCTTCACTGCGCGGAAAGGCTTTACGATCTGTAAAATCCGGCTACTACCACTAGAATCCAACTCAAACACCTGCTCACCAGACATCCCCTGACGATCTAATTCATCGACAGGAGCTTCATCTGCAAGGCCAACACCATACACCTTAGAGACAGCCTCACCTCGTATCATACGTATCTCTATCACATCGTCGCGCTGCTCTATCTTCTCCCGTAGCGCCGTCCTGCTCTTCATCGCACCGGTCATCATCATAGCGTTCAGGCTATCGAAGTAACTATTGACCAGATCTCCGGCCTGCAACTCTGCGGACAGTAGTAATCTCTCTTTCTGCTGTACAATTGAGTAAACCGTGACCAGAATGATCGCGGATAAAAAGACAACAGCAACTGCTGCAAGTATCTTGACTCGCACAGATATAAAACGGTTAGCCCCTATTAACATAATACCTCCTAATTCAATTAAGCTTGTATACACTCTCTTTATGGAGCCTAGCGACTCGTAAATATGCCAACATCTATTTATAGGTATCGGCTACTAGAGCAGAAACCTTAGACACAACACGCGATAAGCCTAAATAACAGGTAAACCACGGATATCATTACTATTTTCATACCGATTACTATATAGTAAAGCCCTATATGCACGACTATCCTGGAAAATTCACCACCATATCTGAGCAGACCTCTCTCCGCTATCTACCGGATGAGCAGCAGAAATTTCTCCAGCAGCAGGCTCTACACTATCGCTTTACCCTGCAAGATCTCCGGCAGATCATCGAAATCGCCCTGGATCTCAATATGTGGGGAGAGGGGAGCATAATCGAGCTATGGCCATATTCTGACCCCAGCAGAGCAAGCAGAGAGGATAAAAAGCTGCTTCTTGCTAAACTCAGCGGCCACTGGGGGGCACTGCGCACCACACCCAATAGCTACGCCTGTAAAACAGCCAAACAGGAGCACCACACTCCACCGCTGCAAGCAGTCTCCAACTCCAGTAACAACATAGGTTTTGGCTACTGTCCGGTCGCCTCCCCCAAAACGCTATGCTGCAATCTGCTCACCCTGGATAGTGTAGAAAACTGTGGCTTCGGTTGCAGCTACTGTAGTATTCAGACCTTCTACAGCGGCAAGAAGATCCTGTTTGACCAGCAGTTTGCTACCAAACTAGCAGGGCTAAAACTTGATCCTGCCGAGATCTACCACATCGGTACAGGCCAGTCTTCAGACTCGCTTATGTGGGGCAACAGCCACCAGATCCTGGATACACTTATCGATTTTGCCACTACCCATCCAAATGTCATCCTGGAGATGAAAACCAAATCGGATAACATCTCTCACCTGCTAAAGTCTACTCTACCGCCTAACCTAATATTTACATGGTCGCTCGCTCCAGAAACTATAATAGGTAATGAGGAGCACGGCACAGCCTCACTTGAGAGGCGCCTGACCGCCGCCCGTAGATTGGCCGACAGGGGGCTGCTGGTTGGATTTCACCTCCACCCCATTGTCCACTATGATAGATGGAGGGAGGAGTACGAAGAGCTAACCTACCGCCTACAGCAGCTCTTCGCACCGGCCGAGGTAGTTATGCTCTCTCTGGGAACCCTGACCTACACCAAGAAGGTGATCAAACAGATCAGAGAGCGTAATAACAAGAGTAAGATACTGAAGATGGAGTTGGTAGAGAGTGAGGGTAAACTATCATACCCGGATGAACTGAAGTTAGAGATGTTCTCCCACCTCTACCAGAGCTTCAGCTCATCTTGGCAGAGTGAGGTTTTCTTCTATCTCTGTATGGAGAACAGACGCTTTTGGGAGCCGTTGTTTGGCTATCAATATAGCTCTAATGAACATTTTGAACAGGCGATGAAAACAAGCTATATGGAGAAAATATCAACTCGGGAGTGCAGATAGATGCTACAGCAACAATTCGATATATTTTTTAATGGTCAAATCATGGATGGATACGATCTGATTGCAGTTAAAACCCAGGCAGGGAAGCTATTCAATTTAGATGGTAAAAAACTGGAGAGACTCTTTGCTGACACCCCAACCTGCATCAAAGCGGGCGTAGATGCAGCAACCGCCTCCAAGTACCGCCAGAGATTCCGCAATATCGGGGCACTGGTAGAGATCAAACCTGCCGCTATAGAAGAAGAGGTGAAACCTGCGCCTGAGGCTGTATCTGAATCCCCACCTGAGTCTCTACCTGAAGCGACACAGGAGGGTGATGACATGAGTCTGATGCCAGCCAACAGCGGCAGCCTGATAGATTGCGCCACAGAGGTTACCCCGCAACCCATACCCAACACAGATGAACTAACGCTATCGGAAGCTGGAGCCGTTATGGATGAACAGACACCACCGCCGCCTGCCACAATAGATACCGATGAGCTAAGCTTAAACCCGGCCAACAGCGGTAGCCTGATCGATTGCGCCACAGAAGCCGCCCCACAACCCATACCCAACATAGACGAATTGGCACTATCAGAGGCTGGAGCCGTTATAGACGAGTCAACACCACCACCACCTGCTGTAATAGATACCGATGAACTAAACCTAAACCCGGCCAACAGTGGCAGTCTGGAGGAGTTTCAGCGTCAGCAGGAGGCGGTTGACATAAACCAGCTAGATTTAAATGAGATCGAAGAACATAGAGATAAATAGCACTATTTACCGCACCTCTGGATAATCTCTTTACGGCGAGCACTGCCACGCTTCAACTGCAAGGCGACAATCTTTAACTCAGTCTTGAGATGTTTGCGTGCCGCCAAATTCTTCTCTTTCTCCAGCTTGAGCTTTAGCCTCTTCTCCTGCTTTTCGATCTTGCCCAACAGCTTGTCAATCTTATCGCAATGCTCCTTATCACCCATCTCTACTCTACTAAGGTTCTTGTCCAGCTTTTTAAACAGTTTTTTGTTGCCCATACTATGTTCCCACCTATTAAGTATTACAGCCCCTCTTCATCCATAACACTCTTGGTCATACGTCTAGATATATAAAAGATATGTTTCAGCTGCTCAACAATATCCACCTCAAAGGTATAAACCTGCACCCGACTCGGTTCATCTGAGGCCAACTGCTTTGCCTGCCGTGATACAGCCAGACCGGTCAGGTCACTAATATCACTAGTCATCGCGACAACACGCTGTGCCGCCTCCAGATTATTCTGCGATACCGCCTGTACCGCCAACAGGAATGCCTGCCTGACCAACCTGTGCAAATCGAGCAGCATCTCCCCAGTCTGAGCACCGATTACAACTCCAGCATGCAAACGATTTCTACCCAAAGAGACCAGGTTAGTCTCAATCGTATCACCTATATTCTCCACATCCCCAACCACCTCCATCAACTCCAGAAATATCCCTGTCTGACCACTGGTAAGTGAACCTTTACCAATCTTTCCCATATATTCGACAATCTGCTCATATAGAACATCCACCTCATCATCCAGATCCTCGATCGCACTCAGTGCCTCCCTATCTCCTGCAATAAGCGCCGGCATAATCCGCTCCAGCATCTGCTCCACACACTCGCCCATATGCAGCACCTCTAACCGCACCCGATCAAGTGCCAGAGATGGAGTAGAGAGCAGCTCTTCATCCAGATACTTGGCTCTGACAATAAGCCCCTCATCCTCCAGTGATCCATCTGGTATCCACCTCTCTACCAAACGTGCAATTTGGGTGGTAAATCCTATAAAGATCAACATATTGGCAATATTAAAAATAGTGTGCGCATTAGCAATCTGCCGCGGCGCCTCGCTACCCAGCCGCTCGGTACCACTCAACTCTGGATGAGAGGGTGAGATCCAGGTAACCACTTCGGCAAGTTGGTCGATAAACATCACCCAAAGCAATACCCCGGCGACATTAAAAAAGACATGCACTACCGCTGCCCTTACCGCCTCCCTCGGCTTGCCGATAGAGGCCAACATAGCAGTTACACAGGTACCAACATTGGCTCCAAAGGCCAAAGCTATACCTGCTGGCAGAGTGATAAACCCCTGGCTGGCCATCACTATCACAATAGCGGTGGTAGCTGAAGAAGATTGAACAAGCCCGGTAAAAACGGCTGCCACCAAGATACCGACCAACGGATTTTCCATTTTAATCATAAGATCAAGAAATGGTTGATAGCTGCGCAGTGGGCTCATCCCTTCGCTCATGACACTCATACCAAAAAACACCATGCCCAACCCCATCAGCATGCCACCATACTGTTTGATCTTCTCCTGCTTGGAGAGAAACAGCATACTGAAACCGACACCGATCATCAGGAGCGCCGCCTTGGTAACCTTGAATGCGACAATCTGTGCCGTAATAGTGGTACCTATATTGGCTCCCATAATGATGCCGACCGATTGCGACATAGACATCAGCCCAGCGGTGATAAACCCAACCACCAGAACGGTGGTAACAGAAGATGACTGTATCACTGCGGTTACAAATGCACCGGTTATTGCACCCATAAACCGATTGGCCGTCAGTTTAGCCAGGATCGTCTTCATCCGCTCACCGGCTACCGCCTTCAGTGCATCTGACATCTGCTCCATGCCAAACAAAAAAAGAGCCAGACCGCCAAACAGATGCATCCCCATTACACCCCACTCGATAGATACCTCACCGCCAGACTCTGCTATGGCGGGAAGGGCTGCCAGTGCTGCTACCATACCTACCAGGGTCAAAAAAACTATACGCATATGCCGATCACTACCGAAAGATCTCTCCCATAAAGTCATAACGCATCCCGCTTCGCTTTAACTATGGTTACAGGTAGCGGGCAGAGCTGTACCACCTGCTCTGCCTTAGAGCCAAGCATCATACGCTTCAACCCGGTACGCCCCTGACTACCCAAAACCACCATTGCAGCATCGATTTTTTTTGCCACCTCAAGAATACGTGGAACCGGCAACCCTCGAACCAACATGGAGTTAGGCCGTTTTAACTGCTTTATTTTGGGATGTTTTTTTGCCATCTTGTAGAGGAACTTATCGAACATCTCTTCAGCTGCATCCTCTATCCTGACCAGATATTTCTTCTTCGACATCTTGTAATAACCAGGCATATCGGCAGGATCATGCACTACATGCAGTACCACTATTGATGTATTAAAACACTCTGCTAACTTGCACGCATGCAGCAGTGCCGCTTCAGAATATGCCGAAAAATCAACCGGCACCAAGATAACATGTTGCTTGCCTTTTTTAGACATACCATACCCCATCCATAAACTGCTCAAATCCTTAAAAGCATAGCAGACCCACAGGAAGCGGTAGATTAAGACAGGCTCCTTAGGGCACCTCTATTAATTCTGTTTTAGTATAGATGTGCTTGAGAAGCTCAAGA
>CBFDBF010000026.1:0-10975 GCA_965602975.1 uncultured Gammaproteobacteria bacterium
GCAGCCGATGCTGCCGATGCTGCCGATGCGGCAGCTGATGGCAGCAGCGGTGGATAAACTGCGGGTGGTTGCGCTGTTCAACAACCGGGCCATGGTCGAGATAGATGGGGTGCAGCAGGTGCTAAAGGTAGGCAGACCCTCAGCTGAAGGGGTGTTGCTGATAGAGGCCAATAGCAGAGAGGCGGTCATTGAGATAGATGGTGAGCAGCAGAGTTACCCTATAGGGGTGCAGATAGGTGGCACACTCAAAGAGCCAGAGAAGCGTGAGGCGCGGATCTCACGCGATAAATATGGTAGTTTTATTACGGTTGGCAGTATCAATGGGCGAATGGTAACAATGGTGGTGGATACCGGTGCATCTTCGGTGGCGATGGGTGAGGCTGAGGCTAAGCGGCTGGGTATTCGCTATATGCTCAAGGGCAAAAAGGGGATGGTGCGTACTGCCTCTGGGGTTTCTAGTGCTTACAGTATAGTGCTGGACAAGGTGCAGGTTGGTGATATTGTGCTGCATCAGGTAGAGGGGACAGTCATTAGTGGCGTCGGCCCCGCAGAGGTTCTTCTGGGAATGAGTTTCCTTGGTCGGATCGAGATCAATCATGCCGGTAATATGATGGTGCTGCATACCCGATAGTGGTAGCAGAGGTGCTGTTTTGTCGGACTGAAGTATGGCCTATAGAGTGCTTGTGAATTGGGTTTTAATCCGACAGTTTTTACCTAATTCCATATAGGCGTCCCCACAAGTGTGGAGGGGAGAGGATTCCTCCCCCACTGGTGGGGGAGGTATAGGAGGGGGAGTCCAGTTTAAGATCCATATTTCACCTGTATGGCCATATAGCGATCTGCCATCTCAGAGTTCCCCCGTTTTTTCGCCCCATTGGCCAGGATCGCACTCTTTGCCAGCAGGGTCTCAATGGCCGCCTGCCGGTCATCTGGTTTGAGGCGACCGCTGGAGATAATCTTCTCCAGTGCCTCTACCCGAAATCGGTCCATCCCCCACTCGCTGCGAGATAGCTGATCCTCATGCCCACCATATTTGATAATCTGTGGTTCGGTTACAAATACCACTGGATTATGGTTACAGATCCGTAGCCAGAGATCATAATCTTCGCAGACTGGAAGAGCTTCATCAAAGGTGCCAACCTCCTCTAATAGGGATCGGTGGATGATGACAGCAGAGGGCGAGATGATGCAGAGTGGCAGGCAGTTAAGGAATATCCAACCGCCACTCTTCTGGTGTTTTTTCATCGCATTGACCCGCTTACCGTTACGGATCCAGATCTCTTTGGTGTGGCAGATCAGATGGTTTGGCTCACTCTCTAGAGTGGATTTCTGGGCGGCTAGCTTGGTTGGTAACCACTCATCATCTGAGTCGAGAAAGGCGAGCCATTCACCACTGGAGGCGGCAATGCCACGATTACGGGCACTGCTAACCCCACTGTTTGGCTGTTGAATATAGCGGCACTGAGGAAAATTATTGCTTACCAGCTCTGCGGTACCATCACTGGAGCCATCATCGACTACAATGATCTCACAGGGAGAGAGTGTTTGAGCTAGAACCGATTCGATGGCGCGTGCCAGCAGTGGGGCGCGGTTGTAGCTGGGGATGATGACCGATATATCCATTATAAATTTACAGTTTGGTTGAATGTATATGGACATGATGCCACCGCTTCGAGTAGAATTCACTTGGTCAGCGGTCAATGCATCTCAGTAGTGCCGCTTCCCATTGGGGAGGCTCTGACAAAAGCCGTTCGTGGCTTGGTTAGAGCACGTAAATGGAAAATGCCATTTCCTTTGTTTTCAATGGCTTATAGCCATAGAAAATGGCAGTACCTCCCTGTACTGCTGAGGACTCTGAATAAATTCAGAGGTCCCTTATGTTTAAATCTATTTATGGATGGTTCTCCTTGGATCTGTCCGGTTGAGTACGCCTGAAGGGGAGGGTCTTTTGAGTAAATCTGCGCTGCTGGTCTTAGAGGATGGGACCACCTTTTGGGGAGAGTCAATCGGAGCTGATGGCCAGACTGTCGGCGAGGTGGTATTCAATACCGCCATGACCGGTTATCAAGAGATCCTCACGGACCCCTCCTATTGTCGACAGATCGTCACTCTTACCTATCCCCATATTGGCAGTACTGGCAGCAATAGCGAAGATGAGGAGTCATGCGCTATCCATGCAGCTGGCCTGGTAATTCGCGATCTGCCACTGCTGGCTAGCAACTGGCGCAACCAGCAGCCGCTAGATGAGTATCTACGTACCGCCGGTATAGTGGCCATCGCAGGCATCGATACCCGGATGCTAACCCGTATATTGCGGGAGAAGGGGGCGCAGAGCGGCTGTATAGTTACCGGTGACACTCCAGATGAGGCGGCGGCATTGGCGGCAGCCAGAGGTTTTCCCGGACTAAAGGGTATGGATCTGGCCAGAGAGGTGACCACCACCAGCCCCTACGAGTGGATGCAGGGAACTTGGAGCCTGAAGGATGGCCTGCCGGAGCCACAAGATCTAGAGAGGGAGCCGTTACCACTGCATGTGGTGGCCTACGACTATGGGGTTAAACGCAATATATTGCGGATGTTGGTAGATCGTGGTTGTCGGGTATCTGTGGTTCCGGCGCAGACCTCTGCCAGTGAGGTGTTGGCGCTACAGCCGGATGGTGTATTCCTCTCTAACGGCCCCGGTGATCCAGAGCCGTGCGGCTACGCTATCACTGCGATCCAGGAGATCATTGCAACGGATACCCCAATGTTTGGTATATGTCTGGGTTATCAGCTGCTCTCG
Source organism: uncultured Gammaproteobacteria bacterium (assembly GCA_965602975.1). Classification (GTDB taxonomy): domain Bacteria; phylum Pseudomonadota; class Gammaproteobacteria; order Chromatiales; family Chromatiaceae; genus CBFDBF01. The sequence goes on from CBFDBF010000026.1 coordinate 2,783, forward strand.
CTGGCCAGTGGTGCCAAGAGCGGGAAGATGAAGTTTGGCCATCATGGTGCCAACCACCCAGTGCAGGATCTAACCACTAAAATGGTGATGATTAGCAGTCAGAATCATGGTTTTGCTGTAGATGAGACGAGCCTGCCGGATAGCCTTGAGGCTACCCATAAATCCCTGTTTGATGGATCCCTCCAAGGGGTTCACCACACCGCCAGACCAGCCTTTGGTTTTCAGGGACATCCTGAGGCTAGCCCCGGCCCACATGACGTGGCGCCGCTGTTCGACCACTTTATTGAGTTGATGCAGAGTAAAAATGCCAAAAAGAACTGATATAGATAGCATCCTGATCATCGGTGCCGGTCCTATTGTGATCGGTCAAGCCTGTGAGTTTGACTACTCAGGGGCGCAGGCCTGCAAGGCGCTGCGGGAGGAGGGTTTTCGGGTGATCCTGGTCAACTCCAACCCAGCCACGATCATGACAGACCCAGAGATGGCCGATGCCATCTATATAGAGCCTATCACCTGGCAGACGGTGGAGCGGGTGATCGAAAAAGAGCGCCCGGATGCGCTGCTGCCTACCATGGGCGGACAGACTGCACTCAACTGCGCCCTCGATCTGGTGCGTGAAGGGGTGCTGGAAAAACATGGGGTAGAGATGGTTGGAGCTTCGCGTGAGGCGATCGATAAGGCGGAGGATCGAGATCTGTTTCGCCAGGCTATGCGTAAGATAGGGCTGGATATGCCCAACTCTGCCATCGCCCACAGTATAGAGGAGGCACACCAGGTACAGGCCAGGATCGGCTTCCCTGCCATTATCCGCCCCTCGTTCACCATGGGTGGTTCCGGTGGCGGTATAGCCTATAACCGGGAGGAGTTTGAGGAGATCTGTACCCGTGGTCTGGATCTCTCCCCAACCAGCGAGTTACTGATCGAGGAGTCGGCTCTGGGGTGGAAAGAGTATGAGATGGAGGTGGTGCGTGACAGCAAGGATAACTGCATCATTATCTGCTCGATCGAAAACCTTGATCCGATGGGGATCCATACTGGCGACTCTATCACCGTGGCTCCAGCTCAGACTCTAACGGATAAAGAGTATCAGATCATGCGTAACGCCTCTCTGGCGGTGCTGCGTGAGATTGGAGTTGATACCGGTGGCTCCAATGTGCAGTTTGCGATCAACCCAAAAGATGGTCGCATGATCATTATCGAGATGAACCCACGGGTCTCCCGCTCATCGGCATTGGCCTCCAAGGCGACCGGCTTCCCCATTGCCAAGGTGGCGGCCAAACTGGCGATTGGTTATACCCTGGATGAGTTACAGAATGAGATTACCGGCGGTGCCACTCCAGCATCATTTGAGCCGGCTATCGACTACGTTGTAACCAAGATTCCACGGTTTGCTTTTGAGAAGTTTCCTCAGGCACCGGATCGGCTAACCACTCAGATGAAATCTGTGGGTGAGGTTATGGCCATAGGTCGTACCTTTCAGGAGTCTCTGCAGAAGGCCCTGCGTGGTCTGGAGACAGATAAGTATGGCCTCTGCGGAATGCTGGATATCGAGGCTGAGGGGGCGAAGAAACGCATCTTGCAGGAGATTCGTCAGGCTGGTGCCGAACGGCTCTGGTACCTGGCCGATGGCTTCCGTATAGGCATGAGTATCGAGGAGGTGTTCGAGGCCACCGCTATAGACCCATGGTTTCTGGTGCAGATCGAGGAGTTGATCAAGCTAGAGGAGGAGATCAGTCATGGTGGTGTCGTGGCTCTAGATGCCAGCCGCCTGCGCTATCTAAAGCGTAAAGGTTTCTCTGATATACGCATTGCTAAATTGACAGGTGTTAGTGAAAAGGAGATCCGTGAGTTGCGTTGGGAGGCTGGTATCAGGCCGGTGTTTAAGAGGGTAGATACCTGTGCTGCCGAGTTTGCTACCAGCACTGCCTACATGTACTCCACCTATGAGGAGGAGTGTGAGGCTGACCCCAGTGAGCGTAAGAAGATTATGGTGCTGGGTGGTGGGCCAAACCGGATCGGCCAAGGGATTGAGTTTGACTACTGTTGTGTGCATGCCGCATTTGCACTGCGTGATGACGGTTATGAGACCATCATGGTTAACTGTAATCCTGAGACCGTATCTACCGATTACGACACCTCTGACCGACTCTATTTTGAACCACTGACACTGGAAGATGTGCTAGAGGTCATCAATTGCGAGCAGCCTATAGGGGTGATAGTCCAGTATGGTGGGCAGACTCCACTAAAGCTGGCAGAGGATCTGGAAGCGGCTGGTGCCCCTATTATCGGTACTAGTCCAGACTCTATTGATCTGGCTGAAGATCGGGAGCGGTTTCAGCAGTTGGTAGATAAGCTGGGACTGAAGCAGCCTCCCAACCGTACCGCAGTTGAGACCGAACAGGCAGTTCTGTTGGCCGACGAGATCGGCTATCCACTGGTGGTGCGTCCATCTTATGTGTTGGGTGGCCGCGCTATGGAGATCGTCTACGATGAAGATGACCTGCGCCGCTATATGCGTGACGCGGTCAGTGTCTCCAATGACTCTCCGGTGCTATTGGATCGTTTTCTGGACGATGCCATTGAGGTCGATATCGATGCCATCTGTGACGGCAAAGATGTGCTGATCGGCGGCATCATGGAGCATATTGAGCAGGCCGGTGTACACTCTGGTGACTCTGCCTGTTCTCTGCCGCCATACACACTCTCAGCTAGCGTACAGGATAGAATGCGGGAGCAGATGCGACAGTTGGGGCTAGAGCTTGGGGTGGTGGGTCTGATGAACGCCCAGTTTGCAATCCAGGGTGATGATATCTATCTGCTAGAGGTTAATCCACGTGCCTCGCGTACTGTCCCTTTTGTCTCTAAGGCTACTGGAGTGCAACTAGCCAAGGTGGCAGCGCGCTGTATGGCTGGTGTAACTCTGCAACAGCAGGGGGTCACCCAAGAGGTTATCCCGGAGAACTTCTTTGTGAAAGAGGCGGTCTTCCCATTTATTAAATTTCCTGGTGTAGATACCCTGTTGGGGCCGGAGATGAAATCTACTGGTGAGGTGATGGGTGTAGGCAAGACATTTGGTGAGGCCTTTGCCAAGGCGGTTAATGGTGGAGGGCAGGCGTTACCGAAAAAGGGGAGAGCACTGCTTTCGGTGCGAGATGCAGATAAGCAGCGCCTGGCCGATGTAGCTAAAAGTTTAGAAGAGAGCGGTTTTGAGCTATACGCCACCGGCGGAACCTGCCAGGCGGTGCTTGACTCAGGGGTTGAGTGTGTACGAGCCAACAAGGTGGTAGAGGGTCGTCCCCATATTGTCGATATGATTAAAAATGATGAGTTTAGTATTATCGTCAACACTACAGAGGGCAAACAGGCGATCAAAGACTCCGCCTCAATTCGCCACGCAGCACTACAACATAAGGTGGCCTATGCTACCACCATGTCTGGTGCGGAGGCGTTCTGTCTGGCAATAAAACAGCTGGACAAACTGGAGGTTAATCGGCTGCAGGATCTGCATGGAGCACTGAAGGGTAGAGGAGAGCTGGCATGAGTAAAGTCCCACTTACAGTACGTGGTGCAGAGAGTCTGCGTGCAGAGTTGAGCGACCTGAAGGGTAACGCTCGTCCTACGGTGATACAGGCTATTTCCGAGGCACGGGCGCATGGTGATTTAAAAGAGAATGCCGAATATCATGCTGCCCGTGAGCAGCAGAGTTTTATCGAGGGACGGATTAACGAGATCGAATCTAAGCTGTCGCACGCACAGATCATCGATGTGACCACTATAGATGCCGCAGGTAGAGTTATATTTGGTGCCACTGTCGATGTCTATGAAGAGGAGGCAGATGAAGAGCACACATTCCAGATAGTGGGTGAAGATGAGGCGGACTACAAACAGGGTCTTATCTCTGTCAGCTCGCCTATGGCGCGTGCCCTGATCGGTAAAACAGATGGCGATATAGCAGTAGTGGATACCCCTAAGGGTGCACGGCATATGGAGATCCTCGAAGTCCGTTACAAATGAAGCTTGCAGTTCTATCCGATGTACATGGGAATCTCCCTGCCCTTGAAGTAGTCTTGGAAGATATCACTAGATGGGGTGCCGACATGGTAGTGCTCAACGGCGACCTCATCAATCGTGGTCCGAGCAGCCGCGCCTGTATGGAACGGATCAGGCGGTATCCCCAACAGATCAAGATACTCAAGGGTAACCATGAGGAGTTTGTGCTGCGCTGTGCTGTCAGAGAGTTTCATTCTGGGGTGCAGGAGCATGAGTTGCGCCGTTTTGCCCACTGGACGGCCACTCAGCTTGATGGCCTGCTGGATGAGGTGGCTGGCTGGGACGATGAGTTAGAGCTTACCGATCTGGATGGTGGTGACCTATATATTACTCACGGCACCCTGTTAGGCAAACGGGATTCAATTCATGAACAGAGCGATCCAGAGGAGTTAGAGGCCAAGCTGGGAGAGCCACGGTCACTATTTATCACTGCACACACCCACAAACCTATGCTACTGCAACACGCAGGCCGCCAAGTGGTAAATATCGGCTCTGTCGGCTCCCCATTTGATGGTGATCCTCGTGCAAGTTATGGTCGTTTCAGTTTTAGCCGTGGCCGCTGGGAGACGGAGATTGTTCGGCTTGAGTACGATAGGGCGCAGACTGAGCTGGATTACCAGCAGACCGGTTTTCTGTCCGAGGCTGGTCCATTCGCTCAGATCATGCTGATTGAGCTGCAGCGGTCGCGAGGTTATATGGGGCCGTGGATGCGGCATTATCACCAAGCTGTACTGGATGGTGAGATCACAGTTGAACAGGCGGTGGATGTTTACCTGCGGAAGCTATAACTTTAATTTAGATTAGATTAGTGGTATTTACTTTGGGGTACACCTAATTAATACCGTTTATCCTCTCCCCCACAAGTGGGGGGAGTTAATCAGAGGCTCTTTAGCTCTATTTTCGGCTTTTTTGGATGACGGCGATAGTAGACGGCCACATGGCCGATGCTCTGTACCAGCTCTGCTTTACTGCTGTTACAGATAGTCTCTAGTATACCTTTGCGCTCATCCTTGTCGCCTGCGGCAATCCGCACCTTGATCAGTTCATGCGCCTCTAGAGCAATCTCTATCTCATTAAGGACGCCTTCAGTCAGGCCGTGCTGACCGCTCATGACCACTGGCTTCAGGTGGTGGGCAAGACCCTTTAAGTGGCGTTTCTGTTTAGGTGTAAGTTGCATTATCGGTTCTCTTTGGTGGAAAGGGTGTGCATTTTAACGCATCATTAGATGAAACGGTATATCGCTTACTTGGATCTCTTTATCTACGCCCTCTCCTGGAGGGTGGTAGGATTGAGGTGAGGTAATCTAGTCTAGATTATAGGGTTTTAAATATGACAAAAGTTAAAAAAGTTGATTCAAAAGAGGTCGGCTTGGTCGCAGGCTTGAATCTATTTAATTTCTTCTTGGGGACTAAAGATCTGCATTATGGGTTTTGGGGTGATGATCTGGAGGTGACCATTCAAAATCTTCCAGAGGCTCAAAAGCGTTACTCCAGTTTTTTGATCGGGCATATTCCTGAGGATGTAAAAACTATTCTTGATGTGGGGTGTGGTGCTGGAGGGGTGGCTACAGAGCTTATTAGTCGTGGTTTTCAGGTGCAGGGTGTATCTCCCAGCCCTCTGCTGTCAGAGGCGGCACAAAAGCAGGCGGGTGATGGCTTTAAAATACATGCAGGCCGGTTTGAAGATGTGAGCCTACCAGCTGATGAAAAGTTTGATTTGGTAATGTTTAGTGAGAGTTTTCAGTATATTACGTTAGATGTTGTACTGGTGAAAGCCCAAAAATTGCTGCGTCCTGGTGGCTATATACTGATTTGTGATTTCTTCAGGAGCAACGCTTTAGGGAAATCTGTTATCGGTGGTGGACATAAGTTCGAACGCTTTAAGGCGGAGTTGGAGGCAACCGGGTTGGGTGTCTTAGCCGAGGAGGATATTACCAAGGAGACTTCTCCCAATCTGGATTTAGTGAATCAGATGGGGCGAGATCTGCTGTTGCCAACTTTTAATCTGATCGGTTACGCTTTTAAGAGTAATCATCCGTGGATTGCTAAAATATTCCGCTGGAAGTTCCGCAAAAAGTTGGACAAGCTCAACTATAAATATCTTAGTGGAGAGCGCAGTGCGGCCGCATTTGCCAAGCATAAGATCTATAAGCTGTTTCTGTTGCAGCGCACATAGCCGGTTTTTCAGAGTAAAATTAAGTTGGTAAAAAAGAGCAAAAGTAGTCGCCGCTGGTTAGATCGTCACTTCAAGGATGAGTTTGTGCAGCAGGCTCAAAAGGAGGGGTACCGCTCTCGGGCAGTGTATAAACTGCTGGAGATTCAGCAGCGTAGTCGGCTATTGCAGCCGGGGCAGGTGGTGGTCGATCTGGGAGCTGCTCCCGGGGGGTGGTCTCAAGTGGCAGAGAAGATAGTGGGTTCCAAGGGGGCGGTTATCGCTCTGGATATCCTGCCTATGGAGCCTCTGCCGGGGGTTGAGTTTATCCAGGGAGATTTTCGGGAGGATGAGGTTTTGGCTAAATTGCGAAATCTGCTAGCCAAACGTCCGGTAGATCTTGTTATATCGGATATGGCTCCCAATATTAGTGGAATGGCGGCGGTAGATCAGCCACGGGCTATATATTTAGGTGAGCTGGCCCTGGCTTTTGCTAGTGAGGTACTGCAACCAGGAGGCGGATTTGTGGTCAAACTATTTCAGGGAGAGGGATTTGACCAATATATTCGAGATGTACGAGGGCTGTTCAAACGGGTGGTAACCCGCAAGCCTAAGGCGTCTCGTTCCCGTAGCCGTGAGGTCTACCTGGTGGCAGAAGGGTTCAAACTATAGTAGGCTGGTTGGTTCTATAGTGTTTGTATCAGGGCGCAATATTAGAGGATTTTGCATTGAATGAGATGACTAAGAATTTACTCATGTGGATGATCATTGCGGTTGTCCTGTTGACTGTGTTCAACAATTTTGCGGCCAAGAGAGAGCGCCCTAACGTACTTCCATACTCCGAGTTTGTTGCACAGGTACAGGACGGGAGCGTTGAAGCGGTCACGATCAAGCGCGGGGGTGAGATCGACGGTTTTTTTACCAATGATGGTGGCGCTTTTACCACTTTCACTCCAGGTGATGATGGCTTGGTGGATGACCTGTTGAAGAGTGGGGTTAAGATTGAGGCTGTCCCACCGGAGAAGCAGTCGATATTGATGCAGATACTGATCAGTTGGTTTCCACTGCTTATTATTATAGCTCTCTGGATCTTCTTTATGCGTCAGATGCAGGGCGGTGGAGCCGGTGGACGTGGTGCGATGTCGTTCGGCAAGAGCCGCGCCCGCATGTTGAGCGAGGATCAGATCAAGGTAACCTTCCAGGATGTTGCCGGGATAGAGGAGGCCAAGGAGGAGGTCTCGGAGATGGTAGAGTTTCTTCGCGATCCCAGTAAGTTCCAGAAGCTTGGGGGCAAGATCCCGCGTGGTGTCTTGATGGTGGGCTCTCCTGGAACAGGTAAGACCCTGCTGGCCAGGGCGATTGCTGGTGAGGCCAAGGTGCCATTTTTTACCATCTCTGGTTCTGATTTTGTAGAGATGTTTGTAGGTGTCGGTGCTTCACGGGTGCGTGATATGTTCGAGCAGGCCAAGAAGCAGGCTCCATGCATCATCTTTATAGACGAGATAGATGCCGTCGGTCGCCACCGTGGTGCTGGTCTTGGCGGTGGGCACGATGAGCGTGAACAGACACTGAATCAACTGCTGGTGGAGATGGATGGTTTTGAGGGTAATGAGGGAGTTATTGTCATTGCCGCCACCAACCGTCCCGATGTGCTCGATCCGGCACTGTTGCGCCCCGGCAGGTTTGATCGCCAGGTTGTAGTGCCTCTGCCGGATGTGCGTGGCCGTGAGCAGATTCTTAAGGTGCACATGCGTAAGGTGCCTATTAGCGATGATGTAAAGCCATCACTGATAGCGCGTGGAACTCCCGGTTTCTCCGGTGCCGATCTAGCCAATTTGGTTAATGAGGCCTCTCTATTGGCAGCGCGTGCCAATAAGGCAGAGGTGGAGATGGAGGACATGGAGAAGGCAAAGGATAAGATCATGATGGGGGCAGAGCGTCGCTCCATGGTGATGAGCGATGAGGAGAAGGAGTTAACTGCCTACCATGAGG
>CBFDBF010000027.1:0-10800 GCA_965602975.1 uncultured Gammaproteobacteria bacterium
ACGATACAGCGCCTCGTTACGTTCAATAGTGGGGGTATCTTCACAGTGAGTCGCTAGCAGCATCGTGGCATCACGAAAGATCGCCTCCAACTGCTCCTCCCGATCCACCAACATATTACCGGTGGATGAACCCATGAATACCTTAATGCCACAGGTCTGATTTCTATCCAGCGCCCGAATGGCATCGATATTGTCGTTGGTCGCCCCAAAATAGAAGGCAAAATTGGCCACTGAACGACCGGCTGCCAGTGCATATTTATCCTCCAGCGCCTCCAGTGATACCGTCTGTGGGTTGGTATTGGGCATATCCATAAAGCTGGTAATACCACCAGCAACAGCCGCCTGTGACTCGGTATGAATATCTGCCTTATGCGGCATACCCGGCTCACGAAAGTGCACCTGATCATCTATCATCCCAGGCATAAGTAGCTTGCCCTCAGCCTCCAGTACGAGATGGGGCCCAGTGGCGCTGATCTCTGGGGCGATCTGTTCAATCCGCCCACTGCGCACCAGCAAATCGCCCTGCACCATCGCGCCACCACTCACCATATTGGCGTTTTTAATCAGAATGTCACTACCCATTAGTCATACTCCCGATCTTTCCAGTTACGAATCGCAGTAAATATTTCAACCCCACCATGCAGAGGGTGACCAACATAGCCCTCAGCGGCAGCCATGACGCTCTCCTCACTACAACGCATAAAGGGGTTGGAATCCAACTCCAGCTGCAGTCTTGATGGAATCGTCGGCTCACCCCGCGCCCGCTGCTCCTGTGCTACAAGCTCACGCTGCAGCACCGCCTGGTTATCTGGCTCTACCCACTTGGCAAAACCGATGTTATCCAGCGTGTACTCATGGGCGCAGTAGATAAGAGTATCCGCCGGTAGAGCGGCAATCCGCTGGAGTGAGCTGTATAGCTGTTCATGGGTGCCACTAAAGACCCGACCACAACCGGAGGCAAACAGCGTATCACCACAAAACAGGGCGCCGTCAGTAAGATATGCCAGATGGCCCTCAGTATGGCCAGGCAGCTCCATGATAGATAGATAGAGATCAAGACCGGCTATATGGATAGACTCTCCATCATGCAGCTTTTTGGTCACTACCGAAATATTCTCATTGGCCGGCCCAAAGACCGCCACCTCCGGATAGGCTGCCACCAACTCAGCTGCCCCACCGGTATGATCTCCATGTTTATGGGTTAGCAAGATCGCCTCAAGCTCTAGCCCCTCTCGCTTTAGCAGCTCAAGCAGAGGCTCCTCATCCCCCGGGTCAACTACTGCAACCTGCTTTACCCCCGGTCGGTGCAGCAACCAGATATAGTTATCATCGAATACTTCTACGGGGGTGATCTCCAACACGGTTATCTGTACAGCTCTGCCGGATCTATCAGGGGGTCACTATCCACCTCCAGCCTGGATCCTCGCACCACACTAAAAAAACAGCTGCGCCGTCCAGTGTGACAAGCTGGGCCAGTCTGATCTACCAACAACAGAATGGTATCTCCATCACAATCCAGACGCATCTCATGTAGCTGCTGCACCTGCCCGGAAGACTCTCCCTTACGCCATAACTTCTCCCGAGAACGCGACCAGTAACAGACCCGACCCGTCTCCAGTGTCTCTGCCAACGCCACCCGATTCATCCAGGCCATCATCAAAACCTCGCCCGTATCGTGCTGTTGGGCAATAGCTGGCAACAGGCCGTCGGCATTGAACGGAAGATCCTCCACTACCTCACTCCACGCTACCGACTCCCCGCTATCTAAAGCTGCAATCCTCTTCCACATCATCTCAATCCCCATATAAACAGTACACCATGATAGCACCTCATAGAGAAGAGTGAGACAATTGAGATATGAAAACCTGCTCGATTTACCTACTACTGCTACTCGCCCTATTGAATGGTTGTGGCTCCGAAGATGAACCGCTGAACGAAGCTGGTGAACCACCACTAATCACCGCCGCCGACCTTGGAGATCTGACCAAACTGGAGTCACTACTGGCAACCGAAGCAGATATTGATGTGCGGGATAGCTGTAACTGGACAGCACTAATGAAGGCTGCCGTAAATGGCCATACTGCAGTAACGCAGCAGCTACTGGCTGCCGGAGCCACCACTGGATTGGGCGACAAAGGGGGCTACACTGCCATGATGCTGGCTGCATCCAATAACCACGCCGCTATAGTAGAACTACTGCTACAACACGGTAGTGATATTAACCATGTCGAGTCAACTGCAGGTTTCACCGCCCTGATCTGGGCAGCAAAAAGGGGACATCTGGATACTGTAAAAGTCCTCCTCCGCTATCAGGCAGACCAAAAGCTGCGTGACCACAAAGGGCTGAGTGCCATTGACCATGCAGAGCAGGCGGGACATCAAGAGATAGGCGGCCTGCTGCAACCGTAAATCGAACCGGCCTGCTCCTTAACTCTATTAATCACTTGTCCGCAAAATACTCCCTAGTCAACCGAAACACCACCGGACTAAGCAGCAGCAGAGCTATTAGATTAGGCAGTGCCATCAAGGCGTTCAAGGTATCGGCTACCAACCAGGTAAATTTCAGATCGGCAGTGGCTCCGATAGGGATAGCTATAATCCAGAGCAGCCGGAACAGCACTATAGACTTCTCGCCAAACAGATACTCCACACACTTCTCACCATAAAAGCTCCAGCCAAGAATGGTGGTAAAGGCGAAGATACTCAGTCCGATACTCACTACATGACCACCCACCGTAGGCAGAGCCGTCTCAAACGCCAGACGGGAGAGCGAAGCACCGGTCTCACCACTACTCCAGGCGCCAGTAACTACGATCACCAGGCCAGTGATGGTGCAGACAATTATGGTGTCGAGAAAGGTGCCGAGCATCGCCACTGTACCCTGACATACTGGACTGTCGGTCGATGCTGCAGCATGGGCGATAGGGGCACTACCCAGACCAGCCTCGTTAGAAAATACGCCGCGCGCCACCCCAAAACGAATCGCCATCCAAACGGCCGCTCCAGCAAAGCCGCCGGTGGCTGCCACAGGGGTGAAAGCATACTTTAGAATCAGAGCAAAAGCGGCTGGAATATCGGCCGCATAAAGCATCAACACCACCAATCCGCCGCTGATGTAGGCGATAGCCATGAACGGCACCAGTTTACCCGCCACCTCAGCGATCCGGCGGATACCGCCAATCAACACCAGTGCTGCCAGCACTGCCATAACGACACCTGTCACCCAGTGTGGTAGGTTATAACCTGCGTTCAGGGCATCGGCCACCGAGTTGGCCTGCACTGTATTGCCGATACCAAAGCCTGCTAGTGCGCCAAAGATGGCAAATAGCGTCCCCAGCCAGACCCACTTTTCGCCCAGACCATTTTTTATATAGAACATGGGGCCACCTATATGGTCGCCCTCGCTATTCACCTCTCGATACTTGACCGCTAGCACCGCCTCGGCATATTTGGTCGCCATCCCCACCAAGGCGGTACACCACATCCAGAAGAGCGCACCCGGCCCGCCTAAAAAAATAGCGGTTGCCACTCCAGCGATATTACCAGTACCGATAGTGGCCGAGAGTGAGGTCATCAAGGCGTTAAAAGGGGTGATATCACCCTCACCTACACCTTTACGACCCCGCCACAACATGCGGAAACCGTAGCCCAGACGGATCAGCGGCATCAACCGCAATCCCAACATAAGGAAGAAGCCAGTACCGAGGATCAGCACCAGCATCACTGGCCCCCATACGATATCGTTGAGTGATGTAACGATGGTGGTCAGCATCTCCATAGGGTAGCTCCGCTATTTTGTTGTTGGTTTCTGCTTGTTACTGATGGATATCAGCTCTATATCAAACACTAGAGTCTGATTGGGGCCAATTGCTGGTGGCGCACCCCGTGTTCCGTAGGCCATGGCAGAGGGGATAAACAGCTTCCACTTGGCCCCCTGGCTCATCTTCAGCAGCGCTGCACGAAATCCAGGAATAACTCCTTCCAGATTAAAGGTTGCAGGCTCACCCCGACCATAGGAGCTATCAAACTCCTTACCATTGAGTAGCATGCCTCGATAGTGGACGGTGACATCGGCCCCAGCCTGAGGAGAGTCACCCTTCCCCGCCTGCTGCTCTATATATTGCAGACCATCCTCCAGCTCTACCACACCCGGCTTGGATCTATTCTCCTGGAGAAACTTCTGCTCTGCTTTAAGGGCATCTTCAGCCGCGCTGGCACGCGCCTTGGCGATAATCTGTTTACCCTCATTCATCGCCTTGGACATCTCATCCATGCTTAACTGTGGCTCTTTTTTCTTTGCCATATCATCTATTGCCGCCAACAGTGCTGCCGCATCAATCTTGATCGGCTGCGCCTCCATCTGTTTGGCAAAGATGTAGCCGGTAGCATAACTAAACCTCTGCTCTGTGGTCTTTAGCTCTACACCATAAACAGTAAAAGTAGCTAGCATGCCTGCCAACAGAAAGGCAAAATGGGGTCTCTTCATCATATCTATTTCCTTTGAGTTATCGTCTATTGTCGCTTCATATGAGCCACAGATAGTACCCTACCCACTCATCCGCGAGAACACAATTCCTATATGGCGTCAAAAATAGCCAGTTAGTCACATTTTTGACGATTAGGCCTTGGATTTGCCCAAAATCACATCTATCATTTAGTTATAAAGAGGTAAAACGTGATGATCAATTCAGCAACATCTTCTGCGCTGCAAGGCATCCAGCGAGGATACCAAGGTATCCGCCGTAGTGCGGCAGAGATAGCTAGTGCAGGCCAACTTCAGGGGGCATCACCAACCAAGGATCTCACCCGCTCCATGGTGGAGATGAAACAGCACAGCCTGCATGCGCAGGCATCGGCCAAAGTACTACAGACTACTGGGGATCTGCTGGGAACCCTACTCGACGTCAAGGCCTAGGAGAGCTGCGATTTAATCAGAGCTTCTATTAGGTCATACAAACAGCATAGAGAGATCGACCGCTGTAACACTTTTGGTTAGGGCACCGACCGAGATATCATCCACCCCAGTCTCTGCAATCTCTCGAAGACGCTGTAGCGACACCCCACCAGAGGCCTCCAGTCGAGCCCTGCCACCATTTATCCGCACCGCCTCACGTAGCTGCTTTATAGAGAAATTATCTAGTAGGATACGCTTAGCGCCAGCTTCTAGCGCCTCCTCCATGCCAGTTATATCCTCAACCTCAACCTCAATCTCAAGATCTGGCGCCTGCCGTATAGCCTCCTCCACTGCCTCCTGGATAGAGCCAGCAGCCATTATATGGTTCTCTTTAAGCAGGATGGCATCATACAGGCCAACACGGTGATTGTGACAGCCGCCACAGGCGACCGCATACTTCTGCTGCAACCTTAGTCCAGACAAAGTTTTGCGAGTATCGAGGATACGTACCGGCAGATCACTCACCGCCTCAGCATAGGCGTGGGCCAAGGTTGCAGTCCCGGAGAGGAGCTGCAGATAGTTCAGGGCTGTGCGTTCACCACTAAGCAGTGCCCTGGTGTTACCCTCAAGCTCACAGATAACCGCCCCCGGCTCCACCTCCGCCCCATCCTCAAATAGCCACTCTATCTTGATGGCTGGATCGAGTTGATAGAAGGTCTCATCAAACCAGGCCTGCCCACAGATAACTGCCTGATCTCGGCACACCACCTGTACCGATGAAGATGCATCTGCGGGGATAAGGATAGCAGTACGATCCCCCGGCCCAATATCCTCGGCCAGCGCTTGGCGCACCTGTGCATGAATTGTCTCTTGGGTCGCTGATTTTGTCGCCATAAATAAAGGCCAGTTGACCGGAACGATAATGCCCCATAAAAAAAGGGCTGTAGTCAGGAACTATACCTGACTACAGCCCTGCTATCATTAACGAGCTAAGGATCCGCTGATCTGTTCTGGACAAAGTAGATTGTGCTCTAAAATGTTCGGCTTCAAGGAGCAAATTGCACGTAATAGCTAGCTATTGCGAAGATTTGCGACACAGAAGCCGGGCATTTGAGGCATAAGATACGAGTTCATGAATAGATTAGGGGTTCCTCAAGCTTCTGCGCCTTGTAGATCATCCACAATAGAGGTGAGAGCCCGATCCAGCAGCGGCTTATCTGACCCAGAAAGCAGCATGATATCACCCATACGCATCGACTCAGCCAGCTTATCCAAACACATCTCCATAACCTTGATGCCTTTATTGTTCACAAACAGGTGATTTCCACTAACCCCACTCTTCCACGCAAGCTTGATCCGTCTGTTAGTATCGTTCTCACCCTTAAGCTCCAGCCAGCTACCTAGAGGCAGCTCCTCCGCCCTGCGCAGGTATATACCATCGTCAGCAGAGGTGCCCGTTTTAATCTGTCTATCCGCCGGTTTAGACTGCTGTACCTTACTCTCCTCCGGCTGTGAATCTCTGTTGACAGCAAGCGTTTCCGGATCGATTCCAGGGATATTCTCGCCCCTCAAGCAGGCCATATGACAGGCTTGTAGCTCTTTGAATAGACGTATCATCTTATGCTGATCAAAACTGATACTTGTCAGCTCTTTACGCAACCCCTTCAATAGACTTGGGATGATCTTCAACAGCTCCCGTCGCTCCTCTATGCTCTTTTTAGGGGTAACGCTCCAGAGCAGCTGATCCAGCATGGCAACACCATCTTTCCACTCCTCGCCATCAACTCCTTGGCGCAGGGCGATAAGCATCAACACATCTCTCCACCCATGTTGCAGCAACTCTACCGCCGCCCGAGGGATGCCCTCATACTGCTCAAACCGCCGTGTAATCTCATCCTCTACCTGCTGCTTGGCCAATGCCAACTGCTCTTTACCACGAGTGGCTTGAGTAGCTCGCTCCTCTGCCATACTGGAGGTGTGCGTCTCTGTCTCCATATACTGCTTAAACTCTCTATCCAGCTCAGAAAACAGCCCTATATCCTGATCAAAGTCCGACAGTACCCGGTTGACTATGGACTCAATCTTGCCATACAGGCTCGCAGCTGAACGATCTCCATCATCCGACCAACCTAATGCAGACTGCGCCAAGCTGTTAAGCAGCTGCCGTGCTGGATGGCCCTGACGATAGAAAAATTCCCTATCGAGCAACGCAACTTTTACCATTGGAATCTGCAATTTAGAGAGTAATACCTTTATAGTATCCGGCAGATTGCGGTCCTCCAGGATGAACTCAAACAGCATCGATATTACATCGATCATGTGCTCATCAGAACGCTCTGCAGAGGCAAAGTTACTGTCCCTCTCGCCAACATTTAGCTCTTGTTGCAGTAGTCCCCGCAAATCCTGTGCTCCTACTCCAGCCTCAGGAGAGAAGCGATCACCCTGCTGCAGATTTGAGAGAGCAGCCATTATCTGATCTGTACTCACCACCACGGCCTGACCTGTAGTAGCAGCAGGATGACTACGCCGATCCAACAGACCCTGCAGGGCAGCAAAAAACTCTTTATCGACAATAGTTGTCTCGCCTGTTGTCGTATCAGCCTCACTATAAAACGGCTGCTGCATCTGGCTAGCTGCTACTGCACTGGAACCCTGAACAGAACGGGAGGCTGGATTGGTTTTAACCTTAGGTGTCAGCTTAGGCAGTACCCCAGCCTGCGCCAATACATCATTGACACTATTATAGAGTTTACCCAACCCGGACATCACCTCACGATCAAACAACTTATATATCACCAGCTTAGCTGATAACTCCAGCTCCAAAAGCTGTAGCACCTGTTGGAATGCTTCACAGATCCTGACCGGATCTATGGGATTATTCTTACTATCTACCACCAAACCACGAGCCAATGCGCCAAACCGCTGCTCAATCGCATATAGTTCACGGTAATAGCGACTCTCGCTCTTGGAGGTCATACTGGTTATCGCCAATGTATCTTCCAGCTCATCGTTAGCAACCAGCAGAAGATCCTCCTCTAATCCCTGGCCGCTCTCTGTTATGCCAATATCAGGACTGCCAGTCTTCCAAAATTGATCATAACCCCGTAGCACCTGCTGCTGAAAACTGTCCTGCAGGTTATCCTGCTCCCGACGCAACTCCCGCATAGCGTGGAAATAGGTTATCTGCAGATTGCCATGATCCTTCTTATTAGATAGGTCAAAGAGGACATCATCTAACTTCTCAAACATCCCACTAAGCAGCCGTGGCAGTGTCCATGCCACTACCTTACGACAACCTTTGACCCCCTCATACTCATCCTGAGTAAGGCTGATCTTATTGGTAGATCGCTGGTCACCATCGAATGCTAGAATATTGTCACGTTGAGCCATAAGACACCTACAAGAAATTATATGGATCGCATCTTCAACCAAACCCTATGGCTTAAAAGTGCGCAAATATTGATTATTTAGAGACTCCTACACTATTAATGGTAGGTGATACAGACCAAACAACCAGTGAAATCGGTCACACATCCAGACATATAGCACCATTAACGGCACCGTAATGGTAAAACTGTGACCGCCATCTCTGTGAAACTAGTTCCTACCTACATTTTCACTCCAATTTACACCTATTACCACTAAATTGGTAGTGGAAACAGAAGTGGCTGCAAAAACAGCCCACTTCATGCTATGTTCTGGTTCGTGAAAAAAATAGTGCTACATCTGGGGAAATCGCTACTGGAAAGTGCCCGAGACCTACTCCCAATCGTAGGTGTAATCAGCTTTTTTCAACTATTTATACTACAACAGCCGATCCCTGATCTACTCAATCTTGCCTCTGGAATCCTGCTAGTTGTTATAGGCCTGACCCTCTTCATCTACGGCCTTAAAACCGGTCTTTTCCCTATCGGCGAATCCATGGCCTATGACTTTGCCAGTAAAGGGAGTCTGTTCTGGATCCTGGCATTCGCCTTTGCCCTAGGATTTGGCACCACCATTGCCGAACCGGCCCTGATTGCAGTGGCAGATGAGGCTGCAAAAGTGGCTGCGGTTGGAGATATGATAGCAGATACAGAACAGGCCATGGCTGACTACGCCTCTGGCCTACGCTTTACCGTAGCACTATCGGTAGGATTGGCCATAGTCGTTGGAGTGCTAAGAATCATCAAGGGGTGGCCGGTGCAATACCTTATTATAGGCGGCTATATCGGCGTAGTGATCATGACCGCCTTCGCCCCACCAGAGATCATCGGTATCGCCTATGACTCTGGCGGCGTGACCACCTCTACTATCACCGTACCTCTAGTTACCGCCCTTGGGATTGGGCTGGCCACCAGTATCCAAGGACGCAACCCGATGACCGATGGCTTCGGCCTGATCGCCTTCGCCTCGCTCACACCGATAATCTTTGTCATGGGCTATGGAATACTGCTGTGATCTCCGGCCTGCTAAATTTTCTGGATACCCTACTCACTACTATTCGTGATGTAATCCCAATTGCCGCCATCCTCTTTGGCTTCCAGCTATTTGTGCTGCGCCGCCCGATTGCCAATCTACGCCAGGTGATAACCGGTTTCCTGCTAGTACTACTGGGACTGGCCTTTTTTCTACAAGGCCTGGAACAAGCGCTGTTCCCCCTTGGTAAACTTATGGCGAGCCAGCTGACCGCTCCAGAATTTCTAGGAACTGATGCTGGTGCAGATGAGCATCACTACCTCTGGCTCTACATATTTGCCGCTGCCATTGGGTTTGCCACCACCATAGCTGAACCGGCTCTGATTGCAGTGGCCATCAAGGCCAACCAGGTATCTGCCGGTGCAGTAGGAACCTGGGGACTACGCATAGCCGTAGCTATAGGTGTGGCTATAGGTATTGCCCTCGGTAGCTACCGTATTGTCAGCGGCACCCCACTCCACTACTACATTATCGCCGGATACATCACTGTTATCATTCAGACAATGTTCTGCCCCAAGGCTATTATCGCCCTCGCCTATGACTCTGGTGGCGTCACCACCTCCACCGTCACTGTACCACTAGTCGCCGCGCTTGGACTGGGGCTATCATCCAGTATTCCCGGGCGTAATCCACTACTGGATGGATTTGGTCTTATCGCCTTTGCCAGCCTGTTTCCAATCATCAGCGTCATGGCCTACGCCCAGATCAGTGAGTGGCGAACAAAACGCTCACCGCAGGTTTCAACAAAAAAACCATGAGGATTAACTATGCACTTTAAACTTATAATCACTCTAGTAGAGGACAAGAAAACCAATCTTGTCCTGGATGCTGCACGCGAAGCTGGAGCAACCGGCTCTACTGTCATCAATCAGGCACGTGGAGAGGGGCTGGAACATACCAAGACCTTTTTCGGGCTAAATCTTGAGACCCAAAGGGATGCCGTCCTGCTGCTAGTAGAGGAGCACCTAAGCCGCCATATCCTGGAGACCATAGCCGAGGTTGGGAAATTTGATGAACAGCCAGACAGCGGTATCGCCTTCCAAATAGATGTAGAGGATGCAATCGGTATCAGCCATCAGATAGAAGAGTTAACCAGCAAAGTAGAGGAGGAGATATGAGCATACATACCGAGATGAACACCAGCACACTAATCCGTGTACGTGACATCATGAAGACCAATTTTGACATGGTGGATGGCATGGCTACGGTACAAGATGCCCTCGATACTATGATGCATATAGAGGCCAAGTCACTGGTAGTTAAAAAGCGACATAAGGATGATGAGTACGGCATGGTTATGCTATCCGATATCGCCAAGCAGGTACTAGCGTTAGACCGGGCACCAGATAGAGTCAATATATACGAAATTATGTCCAAACCGGTTATAACAATAAATCCAGAGATGGACATCCGCTACTGCGCCCGCCTATTTGCCCGTTTCGATCTAT
>CBFDBF010000028.1:0-10683 GCA_965602975.1 uncultured Gammaproteobacteria bacterium
TCGCTAGCGCTGTCTCCTTCTCTACGATTGAGGCAAGAATAATCGCCTCATAGCTATTTTTTAGTGGCAGCCGATCCTCTTTTTTCGGCCACTCTCTCTCTAGCAACTCTGTCATTGCACTGTATGCCCGCTGTAGCAACTCCAGATCGCTCATACCACGAGAAAACTGGTAGGTGTCGGCCAGGAAACGCCCCTCTGGATGCTCACCTTTATGCCCTAGACGCTGCATGATATCCGCAGCAGAGATCCCTTTGATAGTATGTTTAAGCGGTTTAAGGCCACCTATAGCAGTGAGGATTTGGCGGAAGCTCCACCCTTCCACCAAAGTAAAGCTGTGATTTACAGATTTACCTGATAGTAGTAGATCGAGCAGCTGTTTTGGGGTGGTTCCAGAGGCAATAAAGTACTCCCCTGCTTTAATCTGCCCAGACACACCTCGATAGCGTGCAGTAATACGCAGGTACAGGGCACTATCGATATAGCCTAGCTGCTCCAGCTCTTGCGCCATAAAACCGAAAGAGCTACCGGGGGCGAGGATATAGGTTACTCCCTGTTCCGGTAGTTGTAGCGGGGTTTCACGAAAATGGCGCAGCTCCATCAGCATCCAGGCGGCGCTCAAGCTGATGATGATAAGGGTGATTCCAAGAAGACGGTGTAGCATAAACTTATAGTCCTATACGCTGTCGTACGGCCTGTAACAGCTCTGAATTGATCGCCTCTATCTGCACGTCCTCTCCATCGAGTTGACGAATAGGCCAGACGCCAAATAGTGAGTTGGTCAAAAAAAGCGCATCGGCTCCTGTTAGATCATCCATAGATATCTCCTTTATCTCCACCTCTACTCCCTGCTCTTGTGCTACCGCAAGCACCACCCCGCGCACTATACCTGATACTCCGGATGAGCTCAGATCTGGGGTCGATATCTTCTCCCCTGTCAGCAGAAACAGGTTGCTCATGGTACCTGCAATAACTCTATTCTGCTCATCCAGCATCAAGCCTTCAGGGATCTCTGTATCATGCCACTCTTGGCGCGCCATAACCTGTGGCAGACGGTTGAGGTGCTTGATCCCGGCCAGAGTACGGTTGGTGGCCACCCTAGTGGAACATATACGCACTGCAACGCCATCTCTGCTGCTCTCTATGGGATAATTTGGCCATGGGCTGGCCTCTAACAGACGGGTTGGGCGCGGTTTGGTAGGTGGTCTATAGCCGCGTTGCCCCTCCCCTCTGGTGATAGTTATCTTGAGCACGGCTCGCTCTCTACTACCTATCTCCTGCAGTGCCTCCTCTCTTAACAGCTCCTCTCCGGGGAATGGGATACCTAGACATTCACAACCCTGTTGCAGCCGATCGATATGCTGCCGCCACAGCGATGGCGCTCCAGCCACCACAGCGATGGTCTCAAATAGACCGTCACCATACTGTAGGCCGCGATCAGCGGCAGATAGATGGGTTATGGACTCGCCATTGACCAACATGGAAGTGGCTCAGGGAGTTGAATCAACCCTGCCAGCGGCGGAACACCAAGCTACCGTTAGTACCGCCGAAACCGAAGGAGTTAGAGATCGCTGTATCGAACTGCATCTCACGTGCGGTATTAGGAATGTAGTCAAGATCACACTCTGGATCCTGATTCTCCAAGTTAATGGTTGGTGGTGCCACCTGATCACGCAGTGCCAGTATGGTAAAGATCGCCTCGACTCCACCTGCGGCTCCGAGTAGATGTCCAGTCATAGATTTAGTAGAGCTGACCGCTAAATTGTAGGCGTGATCTCCAAAGGCACCTTTAACCGCCTTGGTCTCACCTATATCTCCAGCTGGAGTCGAGGTGCCGTGGGCATTTATATACCCAATCTCTTCTACATTGACCTCGGCATCGGCAAGAGCTTGCAGCATACAGTCACGTGCACCGCTGCCATCTGGTGCCGGTAGCGTCATATGGTAGGCATCTGAGTTCCAGCCGATACCGGCCAGCTCTGCATAGATTGTGGCACCACGCTGTTGGGCGTGCTCCAGCTCCTCTAGAACAACTACACCAGCACCATCACTCAGGACAAAGCCATCTCGATCCCGATCCCACGGACGACTTGCTCTCTCTGGATCATCATTACGGGTAGAGAGAGCCCGAGCAGCGGCAAAACCACCCATACCAATCGGAGTGGTGGCCATCTCAGTACCACCGGCAACCATCGCATCTACGGTACCATACTGAATCATACGCATGGCATCAGCGATATTGTGTGCGCCGGTACTACAGGCTGAAACAATCGATATATTGGGCCCTCTGAAACCGTGCATGATAGAGAGGTTACCGGCTACCATGTTGATGATAGATGCAGGCACAAAGAATGGAGATATCCGGCGTGGGCCTTTATTTAGAAATGCATCGTAGTTATTCTCGATAGTATTGATACCACCGATACCAGCACCGACTGCCACCCCAATACGCGCGGCATTTTCATCAGTGGCTTCAAGACCAGAATCTTTTACCGCCTGAATCCCTGCAGCCAACCCGTAATGGATAAAAGGATCCATCTTGCGAGACTCTTTAGCTGAAATATATTCAGTGATATCAAAATCTACAATAGGCCCGCCAAAGCGTACGCTAAAGGCGGCATTGTCAAAATGGGTTATCGGTCTTATACCACTCTTGCCGGCCAGTATAGTCTGCCAAGAGGTGGCGACATCATGGCCTACAGGTGAGACCATACCGAGTCCAGTTATAACAACCCTTCGCTTAGTCATCTACGATTTCCCCACATCAGGAAAACAGAAAAGAACGAACCCAGTGGTTGCGGCCCGTACGAATTCAGACAGCTATAATTAGCTGCTGCTGTGTGAGTTCACGTAGTCAACAGCCAGCTGCACTGTAGTGATCTTCTCAGCCTCTTCGTCTGGGATCTCTGTCTCGAACTCCTCTTCCAGAGCCATTACCAACTCAACGGTATCGAGAGAGTCTGCACCTAAATCATCGACAAAGGATGCCTCATTGGTTACCTCGTCATCTTTAACACCAAGCTGCTCTACTACAACTGCCTTCACTCTTTCTTCAATAGAACTCATGTTTTTCTATCCTCTTGCTAATTACGAGATACTGCCTTTGGTAGTTTACCAGATCAATCCGGTATCGACCGAAACATCTTTAAGGCAATCGCCGAGGTATTGTATGCACAAACATGAAAATATTAAAGCACAATATGCTACTTTTTTACTGCTTTAATATCATGCTAATTGCATGTAAATACAATACGTTACTATACTTTTTTAAAGTAGAGTATTAATTTATTGATGTAAACCGCCATGCACAATAGGGCAATTATCTTCAAGGCATAAACATGCCACCGTTCACATGCAGTGTCTCTCCGGTGATATATGTGGCATTTTTTGAAGCCAAAAACAGCACTGCTTGAGCAATTTCATCCGCCTGTCCAAGGCGACCTAGAGGGATCGAACTGAGCAGTGCATCCCTCTGCTCTTCTGGCAGCTCTCGGGTCATATCGGTATCGATAAACCCTGGGGCCACTGTGTTGACGGTAATGCCTCTGGAACCAACCTCACGTGCCAAGGATTTACTAAACCCCAACATGCCAGCCTTGGCTGCAGAGTAGTTGGCCTGCCCTGGGTTGCCAGTCGCTCCTACTACCGATCCTATATTGATAATACGCCCCTTACGCGCCTTCATCATCTTCCGCAGGCAGGCTCGAGAGAGGCGAAAAACCGAAGTCAGATTTGTCTCTATAATAGAGTCCCACTCCTCATCTTTCATCCGTATAGATAGGTTGTCTCGAGTAATTCCTGCATTATTCACCAAAATACTAGGGGCGCCATACTGCTCTGCAATAGCCGCCATTACCGTCTCTATTGAGTCTGGATCAGACACATCCAGCACCATACCAGCGCCACTGACAGCGGCCTCTTGCAGCCACCCACTGATTGCCTCAGCTCCACTCTCGGTAGTAGCTGTACCTATAACAGTAGCCCCACTGCTACCAAGCGCATTGGCAATCGCTCGGCCAATGCCACGACTGGCTCCGGTTACTAAGGCAATTTCATCTGTAAGCATTCTCAATTAACTCCTCAATATTTCAACAGAACCGTACCCCAAGTAAAGCCACCACCAAATGCCTCCAGCATTAGTGTCTCACCCCGCTTGATACGACCATCCCGCACGGCAGTATCCAAGGCTAGTGGTACCGATGCAGCAGAGGTATTGCCATGCTCATCTACTGTAACAACCACATGATCCATTGCCATCTTAAGCTTCTTCGCAGTGGCCTTAATGATCCGTATATTGGCCTGATGCGGTATCAACCAATCTACATCAGATTTCTCCATATCGTTGGCCGCCAGGGTTTCGTCTACGATGCGACCCAAGGTGGTCACTGCCATCTTAAAGACCTCATTACCCCGCATCTTGACAAAGGCTCCACCCCCCTGTGCCAGATCATAACCCTTTGAGACTCCGCCTGGCACATGCAACAAATCTGCATATTTCCCATCCGCATGCAGGTGGGTTGATATGATACCAGGCTCGTCACTAGCCTCTAGTACCACCGCTCCGGCACCATCAGCAAAGAGCACACAGGTATCGCGATCGCTCCAGTCGATAATTCGGGAGAAGGTCTCTGCTCCAACCACCAAGGCGGAACGCACCCCGCCAGCACGAATAAACTTGTCTGCTACCCCCAAAGCGTATATAAATCCAGTGCATACCGCTTGCACATCAAAGGCAGCACAGCCACTGATACCGAGTCGGTGCTGTAATAGACAGGCGGTACTTGGAAAGATTTGATCAGGGGTAGTAGTGGCGACAATGATTAAATCTATATCTTCTGCCCCCTTACCCGCCGCCTCCATGGCATTGCGTGCAGCCTTTTCTGCCAGATCGCAGGTCACCTCTACATCGGCAGCAATGTGGCGTTTGCGGATACCGGTACGCTCCACAATCCACTGATCAGAGGTATCTACCATCTTCTCCAGATCATGATTGGTTAGCACCCGCTCTGGTAGGTAGCTACCGGTACCTGCTATACGTGCATGGATCATGCGCCTGCCCTGCTTCCAATCTGTTGCTCTACATCCTTGGCGATACGCTCCGGCACATGGGTAATAACAGCTTTTTTAGCGATCCCAATGGCGTTCTTAAAGGCAAGTTTGTCAGCTCCACCATGGCTCTTTACTACTATGCCGCGCAGTCCCAGCAAGCTAGCTCCATTATAGCGCCGAGGATCTAGAGAGCGGCGAAAACGGTTCAGTACTGGCATCGCCACAAGCCCAGCCAGGCGCGTAAAGATATTGCGATTAAAGCCATCTTTCAGGTAGTGGCTTACCATTGTTGCTACTCCCTCACTACTCTTCAGTGAGATATTGCCGACAAACCCATCTGAAACTACCAGATCAACCGTTCCTTTACAGATATCATCACCCTCAACATAGCCAACATAATTCAAGGAGCTGTTACCGATCAGCTCATGTGCCACCTTTACCTGATCATTGCCCTTGATCTCCTCTTGACCAATATTGAGCAGGCCAATAGTAGGAGAGTCAACATCATCCACCGATGAGACCAGCTCGCTCCCCATGATTGCAAACTGAAATAGTTGCTCTCCATTAGAGTCCACATTAGCGCCTAGATCTAGCATCCATGTATGACCGTTGATGGCTGGTATAGCACCGATCACAGCAGGACGATCGACATCTTGAATCATCTTGAGGACATAGCGTGATATAGCCATCAGTGCGCCGGTATTACCAGCACTGACACAGGCGTCGGCTGCACCCTCTTTTACCAGATTGATGGCCACCCGCATGGAGGAATCTTTCTTGCCTCGTAGAGCCTTGGATGGCATCTCATCCATAGCCACCTCTTCCGAGGCGTGGTGGATCTGCAACCGTTTGTTATTGGGATTGTGGTGTAGGTAGGGGGTGATAGCCTCCTCCCGTCCTACCAGGATAATATTGACCTCACTATCCTGCTCCAGAAACTCTAGCGCAGCAGGCACTACCACCTCTACACCGTGATCTCCTCCCATGGCATCCAGGGCGATGGTTATCTGATCAGGCGCAGACATCTGATAGCTTATGGGTGAGATACAGTCTGTTCAAAACAGCCAGTGTAGGCCGTTTAGAGACGAGCCTACCTATTCACCTTTACCGCTGACAACCTTACGGCCACGATAGAAGCCGTCTGCTGTCACATTGTGGCGCAGGTGGGTCTCACCGCTGGTTGGATCAACAGATATGGTCTCTGCGGAAATGGCGTCATGGGAACGACGCATACCACGTCTGGATGGTGTCTTTCTACTTTTCTGAACTGCCATGATACTAACTCCTACAATAAAATCTAATTCGTAAACCCTGCATTATACCAGAGTTTACTCTTTTAATTTAGCTAGTTCAGCAAAAGGGTTGGCTCTATCCACTCCATCCTCATCTGCTGGCTCCAACTCTATGATATGTTGTGTCACCGCTCTGCACTCATCCTGCTTATGCATTGCTGCCTGCGGCAGAGCCAAAATCAGCTCATCTTCCAAAAGATCATGTAGACGCAGCCGCGTATTCTCTTCAATCAGCAGTGGATCAACTGCCGCTGGCAGCTGCTCCGCCTCATCCAGACCATCCACTACAACTAGATGTATCTCCCTCTCTGCCAGCATACTGACAGCACCGAGGCAGCGCTGACACTGTAACACCAGCTCAGCTGTTATTCGTCCATTGACCTGTACCCGCCTGCTCTCATCCCGAGAGAAATTGAGCTCAAACTCTGCACTACCACCACTCTCTAGCAGCTTGGCTAGACGTGGCAAATCGGTCAGTGAGAGAGAGCCGGAAATCCATTTTTCAATATCCGCGTAGTGCCGCAGATCCATAAAAACAGGTTGGGATGACGACATAATCTTTTCAATGGTAGCCTGTAGATACTGGTTTTGTCAAAAAAACAGCTGGATACTGTTAGCGTAAGCAGATAGATACAGACCTGCCTTATCGGACTAAAACTCCCAACTCACAAGCCAAACAAAGTTACTGTCCACCAACTACTGCCAGCAGCACCCCGGCAGCCACCGCAGAGCCAATAACTCCGGCCACATTTGGCCCCATGGCGTGCATCAACAGAAAATTGTGGTGATTGCTCTCCAGCCCAACTTTATTGACCACACGAGCCGCCATCGGTACCGCCGACACTCCGGCAGCTCCTATCAGGGGGTTGATCTTGCCGCCACTCATACGGCACATCACCTTACCCATGAGGAGACCGGTTGCTGTACCGATACAGAAGGCCAAGGCCCCAAGGGCTAGGATACCCAAGGTCTCTACCGTGAGAAATTTCTCGGCAGACAACTTGGAACCAACCGCCAGACCGAGAAAGATAGTGACAATATTGATAATCTCATTCTGAGCTGCATGGCTTAGTCGCTCCACTACGCCAGACTCACGCAGTAGGTTACCAAACATAAGCATCCCGATTAGCGGTGCTGCCGATGGTAAAAACAGGATAGTCAATAGCAGCACAGTTAGTGGAAAAAAGATCTTCTCCAGTTTGCTGACATGACGCAGCTGCTGCATCTCAATTGAGCGCTCCTTCTCTGTAGTCAATGCTCGCATTATTGGCGGCTGGATAATAGGCACCAGAGCCATATAGGAGTAAGCAGCTACTGCAATAGCTCCAAGCAAATCAGGAGCCAGACGGGAGGCGAGAAAGATGGCCGTCGGCCCATCGGCACCACCGATAATGGCGATAGCCGAGGCGTCTGCCAAACTGAAATCAAATCCAGGAAAAAAGTTAAGACTGAGCGCACCCAATAGAGTCACGAAGATACCAAACTGGGCTGCAGCTCCCAGAAACAGTGTTTTGGGCATAGCTATGAGGGCGCTAAAGTCAGTCAACGCCCCTACCCCCATAAAGATGAGCAGGGGGAATACTCCGGTCTCAACACCTACATAGTAGATATAGCCAAGCAGACCATCAGGCCCGGCAATACCGGCCACCGGGATATTACTAAGGATGGCACCAAAACCAATTGGCAGCAGCAGCAGGGGTTCAAACTTTTTCTTTATAGCCAGAAAGATGAGGAGCGAACCTACGCCCATCATCAGAACCTGTCCCCACTCCAGGTTGGCAATCCCCATAGATTGCCATAGCGCTTCGACTCCACCGTTCACAATCAGGAGCCCAGGGTCAGCAGAGGGTCACCGGTCTGTACCGTATCCCCCTCTTTAACCGCAATAGAGCTCACAGTGCCAGCTGTTGTCGCCCGCACCTCTGTCTCCATCTTCATCGCCTCCAAGATCATAACTACATCACCAGAGGCCACACTATCACCATCTTTTACGTTGATCTTGAATATGTTGCCGGAGAGGGGTGCTCCCAGCACTTCGCCACCATTGGAGGCTGCTGGAGGAGCAGCCGCAGGCGCCGCTGCCGTAGTTACACTACTGACCGCACCACCTGGAGATACCGTAACATCGTAACCACTACCATTGACCACCACATGGTAGGACTCGACCCCACCACTGCCAACTGGTGCGGCGGCTACTGGCGCAGACTCAGATTCGCCACATGGTACAGGCTCAAAGGCGTCAGGATTATCCCGGTTTTGCAGGAATTTGAGGCCGATCTGTGGGAAGAGAGCATAGGTCAACACATCATCTATCTCGTTGTCTGCCACCCTTAACCCCTTCTCTTTTGCAAGGGCAGAGAACTCCCGGGTCAACTTATCGATCTCCGGTGAGAGCATATCAGCGGGGCGACAGGTAATCACCTCTCCCCCCTCTGCCAGCACTTTTTGCTGTAGTTCGCTGTTTACTGGTGCCGGGGTGACACCATACTCACCTTTAAGCACCCCTTGGGTCTCTTTGGTGATCGATTTATAGCGTTCACCGGTGAGTATATTCAATACCGCCTGAGTACCAACAATCTGTGAGGTTGGCGTTACCAGAGGGATGAAACCCAGCTCCTCACGCACCTTGGGAATCTCCAGCAATACATCATTCAGTTTGTCGCTAGCACCTTGCTCCCGTAACTGATTCTCCATATTGGTAAGCATGCCGCCCGGCACTTGGGCTACCAAAATACGGGAATCAACCCCTTTAAGGGAGCCCTCAAACTTAGAGTATTTCTTGCGCACCTCACGAAAATAGGCGGATATCTCCTCCAACAGAGGCAGATCAAGACCTGTGTCTCTATCGGTACCCTCTAAAATCGCCACTACAGACTCGGTGGCAGAGTGGCCATAGGTCATACTCATAGAGGAGATAGAGGTGTCCAGCATATCTATACCGGCCTCAGTTACCTTGATGTTGGTGGCTGTACTCATGCCGGTGGTGGCGTGGCTCTGCAAAGCAATAGGGATAGAGACCGTCTCTTTCAGACGAGTCACCAGCTCAAAGCCGACATAGGGTCGAAGTAGACCAGCCATATCCTTGATGCAGATAGAGTGGCAACCCATCTCCTCTAGCTGGCGCGCCATGGTCAACCAGTAGTCAAGATCATGTACCGGACTGACGGTGTAGGACATAGTCCCCTGGGCATGCTTGTCCACCGCCAGAGTCGCCTTGACCGCCGTCTCCAGATTGCGGATATCATTCATGGCATCAAAGATACGGAACACATCTACACCATTGGCCGCAGCCCTATCGACAAACGCCATCACCACATCATCCGCATAGTGGCGATAACCGAGGATATTCTGTGCCCGAAACAGCATCTGCTGCGGAGTATTGGGCATCGCCTCCTTCAGCCGTCGCATCCGCTCCCATGGGTCCTCTCCCAGATAGCGGATACAGGAGTCAAATGTAGCTCCGCCCCATGTCTCCAGTGACCAGAACCCAACTTGGTCAAGCTTGCCTGCAATAGGCAGCATATCCTCAATCCGCATACGGGTAGCGAGGAGTGATTGATGGCCGTCACGCAGGACTAGCTCGGTAATACCTAATGGTCTCTTTTCGCTCATAGCTCTTCTTTAATTTGTGTTGTGTAGTAGGATCTGGTCTATTTTGCTCGGTAACGGTTAATAGCTGCTGTAACTACGGCAACCAGCTCATCGCTACCACTATCTGCCCTAGATGAAGTGGGTGCGGTGACCGACTCTGTAACTTCTAGCCTCTGCGCCAACCACGACATGCCGCTCATAGCTAACACTAGAACCGTAAGGAAGGAAAACACTATACCCATCCCCAACAGCATCAGGTTGAGCCCAGATAGCAATAGTTCGGTAACAGCCATTCACCCTCCCCAGTGGTTTACACAATATGGATCGATATTTGTATGGAAATTACCGCTACTTGTCAAGAAAAAACCGTAACTGATAAAGTTAATAGCTTGTTTTTGCTGAATATTATTTTTATGGTTTCTGTTACACTTCACTGCATGTACCTAATAACCATCATCACAACGCATGAGACAGACAGATAGAGAACAACCGACCATTATCCTTGGTTCTACCTCACCCTTCCGGCAGGAGTTATTACGCCGTTTGCGACTGCCATTTGTCATCGCAGCACCAGATGTAGATGAGTCCAGCCAACCAGGAGAGACCCCACAGCAACTAGTAGAGCGATTAGCTAAAGCCAAGGCGGAGGCAGCGGCTATAGGCCAGCCGGAGGCACTGGTGATCGGTTCAGATCAGGTCGCCTGTATCGGTGACAAGATTATGGGTAAACCAGGCAGTCGGGAGCGCGCCATCG
>CBFDBF010000029.1:0-10676 GCA_965602975.1 uncultured Gammaproteobacteria bacterium
GCCCTCTTTAGTTGGATCGCCCATCACGTTGCGATAGAAGGTGCCATGAATGGGATCTTCCAGCGCGGTGCTTTGGGCGTGCATGGAGCCTCTCCACTGCTTGTAAATCTCTTTATGACACTGTTTACAGGTGCTTGCGGAGACTTGATGTATGGGTGTTTGGGCAGTTGCGAGAGAGAATGGTATTAATAGGGCGAACAGATAGATTGCTCCGAGCACAAAATTGGGGGCTTGTTTAAACATGTAAATCTCCTCTGGGATAGCTGACTCTATTGTTATTGTATGTCTGTCCCATAATGCACAAGTAGCGTAGGACATGCACTGTTTTACTGGCTCTATTGTTTTTGTTGTACTCAAATCTTTATAACCAGTAATTAGATTTATGTCAAGTAACCATGCTGTATCTATTCGCACTTGAACCTGGCAGTCTTGACATGCGTTATTTGTATCAGGCTATAATGCTGCCTAGAAAAACACCAAAAACAGTCAATGAGACCTCCTGTTGCATAGAGGGAGGCTGAATATAAATTGATAGAGGTGCCATCAAGCTTATACCCTTGAAATTTGCTTTGGACTAGACCGAACAATCAAAGCTCGCGGTCTTCAGTGGCTAACGTCATTTAAAATAACAGAGGGATAAATATTTAATGCAATTTACTAAATCCAGCTTGTTGAGAATTTACCCATCCGCTTTCCCCCGTTTTTTCAGTGTTATTTTTTTGTTCGTTTTTACATTTATTCCTATCCAACTTACTCACGCAGAAAAAGTAAAAGTTGATAAAACAGAGTGGGGCAGAGAAGAGGGCAAGGCCTGTGTTAAATGTCATAAAAAAACCTCTAGTGGCCTAGTCGCACAGTGGGAGGAGAGTGAGCATGGAAAGGTAGGTATGAATTGCCTGGATTGTCATCGGGCCGATGTTGGTGATGATGACTCCATCACTCATGAAGGAGAGGTGATGGCTACTGTTGTGTCACCAAAAGATTGTGGTGTTTGTCATATTACGGAATATGAACAACACAAGGGATCTGTTCATGCCAATGCTGCCGCTACTATCAAAGATCGTATTCCTGCGTTGGAGAATGTCGGTGGTGCTGCTATTGTCACAGGCGGTTGTGATCAATGCCATGGTTCAACGATTAAGATGAGAGGTGATGGCACACTCGATCCTATGGCTTGGCCCAATTCTGGGATCGGTCGCATCAACCCAGATGGTTCCAAAGGATCATGTTCATCTTGCCATGGTCGGCATCGCTTCTCTAAGGCACAAGCGCGTGACCCTGCTGCCTGTATGCGCTGCCATTCCGGACCTGACTCACCCGACATGGAGATCTACCAGGCTTCAAAGCATGGTATGCATTTTGCCGCTGAACGGAACAAGATGAATCTAGATAGCGACCTATGGAGGGCTGGCCAAGAGAACAGTGTTGCCCCTACTTGTGTTACCTGTCATATGGGTGCAGCAGGCAAAATCAAAGGCACTCATGATGTTGGAATGCGTAACAGTTGGAAGCTCAACTCACCAGTTTCTGAAAAACAGTACCTGGTTGTGTTCGAGGATGGTGACAAACTTAACTTGCCACTCTCCCAGCCAGCTCCTGAACGCGGTGCAATGATGACAAAAATTGATGGTAGTGAGGGCAGGGTAAAGGTCGTTGCGCATCCAGATCGTCGTCGCCAGGTTATGAGTACGGTCTGCCTTGAGTGTCATGGTAAACCATTCGTTAAAAATTATATGATTCAATTTGATAGCGTGGTAGAGCTATATAATGAAAAATTTGGCAAGCCAGCACAAGCGATCATGCAGGCTCTCTACAAAGCGAACAAACTAACTCCAGTCGCTTTTGATGAGCCGCTGGAATTCACTTACTGGGAGCTATGGCATGATGAAGGCGCACGTGCGCGCCATGGTGCGGCAATGGCTAGCCCCAACCATGCCTGGTGGGAGGGTATTTATCTGGTCGGGCGTAATTTTTATTCAAAATTCTTACCCCAGATGCGGGAAGTTGCTGGTAAGGATCTTGCAGATATGCTTATTAAGGAGCATGTGCAAACGGTAGAATCCCACCAATGGATACAGCAGCCGCATATCTCCAATCCTATTTTAGGTAGCAACGTTATTGATCGTATGGAGAGTGAGTTGAAGGATGGCGAAGATGAAGCCAATTAAACAGTGGATACTTTTTAATTTTCTAACTCGGCATACGCTATTCGCCTTGGTGATCGGGGGAATAGGGGGGATCCTTTTTACCACTATTTTGATTAAGTTTGATCATTACACTAGCTCAGAAGAGTTCTGTACCTCTTGCCACTCTATGGAGATGGTGGCTAAACCTTATCGTGCCTCTACTCATTATAATTCAGCCTCTGGTGTACGTGCTAGTTGTGGCGATTGTCACGTATCAGAAGGTGTTTTTGCCTCTACCTGGGACCATTTTATTGGGGGTAAAGATTTGGTTGAACAAATTAAAGGAGCCTGGTTTGGCCCCAATTATGATGATCCTGTCATCCATGCGCTAAATTTACCTAATGCGGCTTTTGCTGCACGTGAATGGTTTATTAAACGGGACTCTGCCACCTGTCGTCACTGTCATGAACAAGATGCTATTTTGGGCGCACGTCTCCATACCGCAGCTGTGCATACAGAGGATGCTAATGGTAAAACCTGTGTGGAGTGCCATATTAATCTGGTGCATCGCACTGTTCCTGCGGAGCAAACATTTAAACGGACTAGCTGGAATCGAATGATTGAGAAGGAGTTTAAGCTTGAAGAGGGTATGGCAGATAAGCTGTTAGAAGCTCCTTAGTGATCACAATCTTTCATCTTCTTTTTAGAGCTCGGTATGACGGTAACAATGAATGTGGTAATTAAAATAAAAGGCGCAAATAAAATGCACATAATACCAAATACATTTGCGACCATATGCAGATAAGCTACTTGCGGCATAATATTGGCCGCCACAAATACTAGTCCACTACCTATCAACAAGAAGGCCATAGAGACAATCACACCTTCACGCATGGTGTCGCAGCTAATAAGTCTCATCGCTCTCTCCTTTTGTCAAAGTCTGTTTAGAGCCACTATAGAGTTACTTTAAGTGTTCATCCTTGTCTGTTTGTGGTCTGTCCACAGGTCTGTCTTTTAGTACCCATACCAGCCCACTACCACACAGCAGAACTGCAAAGAATATAGTAAGAGAGTAGGAGAGGCTGAGCCCCTTATTTACCAAGGTGGCAACGGAGCCGTAGGTAAAAATAGTGATGCCGAGTAGAGCGGCAATACCGATAAAGAGTTTTTTCATCTCTAATTCCATCGTTCTGTATGACTTTTTATGACGGTAGCATAGCATGATGGCGCACTGAATAGACACCCATGCCCTTGCGGATAAAAAATAGGTGGAGTTTTGAGTGGTTTTCTGTTTTATTAAGAGTAGGATCCCATAATAAAAAATATAAGTTGGCTCTAGGGGGGGTATCGAATAGACGTTTGATCTGGGGGGGGATATGGCTGTTTCAATGGTGGATAGTAGGGTAGAGATGGGTTGGCACCGCTCTACCGGATGGTTGTTATTGGCGTTTCTCTGTGTGGTTATACCAGTTGGGGTGGTAGAGGCTGCGAATAAGGTTGGTGAGGCTGCATCCGATGGTGGCGGTATTGGTGTGGCGGAGTATACCAGTGAGGATAGATCTGAGGCAGAGCAGATGCTACAGGCCAAGGAGGAGGAGTCTACAGCCGATCATGCTGAGTATGAAGAGCTACAGGGACCATTCGCCAGCGGCCCAGATGTAACCAGAGCCTGTCTCGACTGCCATAACAAGGCTGGCAAGCAGTTCATGCACTCCATCCACTGGAAGTGGGAGTACAAACACCCAGAGACTGGTCAGACCTTGGGTAAAAAGACCCTGCTCAACAACTACTGCACCAATGCGCGTGGGAATGAGGGGATGTGCGCCATGTGTCATCCCAGTTATGGCCATGAGGATCATAATTTTGACTACGGTAATCAAGAGAATATTGATTGCGTAGTCTGTCATGACCGTAGCGGTACCTACTATCGTCTGCCACCTACTCAAGGTAATGCATCCTGTGCGGTCATGTTTGAGGGCAAGTCAGAGATCGACCTGGCCAAGGTGGCACAGAGTGTAGGCATGCCGACCAGAGCCAATTGTGGTAGCTGTCACTTTAAGGGTGGCGGCGGCGATAATGTAAAACATGGTGATCTATCTACCGCCTTGATCAATCCCGATGAGGAGTTGGATGTCCACATGGCGGCGGATGGGCTTAACTTCTCCTGTACCGAGTGTCATGTAACCAAGCAGCATATGGTTTCCGGCAGTCGCTACAGTGCCACGGCTACCGATCCAGAGGGTATAGGTAAGCCTGGTCAGCGGCGCAATGTGGCCACATGTGAGTCCTGCCACGGCAACTCACCGCATGACTATTTTGAGGGAATTAAAGGGGTCAAGCTAAATGGCCATACCGACCGAGTGGCCTGTGTGACCTGCCATATATCAAAGTATGCACGTGGAGGTGTTGCCACTAAGACCAATTGGGATTGGCGCGAGGCGGGTCGACTCAAGGATGGTGAAGGGTTCTATTTGAAAGATTATACCCAGGGTGATGGTAAACACCGCAAGACCTACAAGTCGATCAAAGGAGAGTTCAAGTATGGCGAGGATCTGATCCCTCAATACGCATGGTTTGATGGTCAGATTAGTTACAAGACTATTGATAGTAAGATTGACCCATCCGGACCGGTGGATCTTAATACATTTAGTGGCTCTTTCGACGATCCAAAATCACGTATCTGGCCATTTAAGCGGATGGAGACATTTCAGCCCTATGACAAGGGAAACAACACCCTGGTCTATATGCATCTGTGGGGAGATGATGACTCTGCCTACTGGGGTAATTATGATTTTCAGAAGGCTATTACCTGGGGGATGGAGGAGTTTAACCTGCCCTATAGTGGCGAGTACGGTTTTGTAGAGACCTATATGTACTGGCCTATTACCCATATGGTTACACCGAAGGAGGGGGCGTTGAAGTGTGGTGATTGTCATAGCGAGGATGGACGGCTAGCTGCACTGGATGGCTTCTATATGCCAGGGCGTGACAGCTTTAAGTGGTTGGATATATTCGGTTATTTACTGGTTATAGGTACCATTGCGATTGTGGTACTACATATCATTCTGCGCATAGTTGTCTGTAAGAAGAAGCGCAGTGAAGATGAATCTGCAGCCTGTTGATATAGGTGAAATGACTATGACAAATGAACATGTAAAAAAACGGGTAAAGATCTACACTCTTTACGAGCGTTTCTGGCACTGGTCTCAGGCTATATTGATCTTTATGTTGGCTTATACTGGTTTTGGGCTGCACGGCACTCACGGTTTTATCGGTTTTCAGTCGGCGGTTGAGTTGCATACCATATCTGCGATATTGCTTATAGTGCTATGGATATTCACCACCTTCTGGAACTTTACCACCGGCAACTGGCGTCAATTTATACCTAAAAGAACCGGGATGATTGCAGTGATGAAGTATTATGCTTGGGGTATTTTGTTTGGTGATCGGCATCCCCATATCAAGACCCTGCGGCATAAACAGAACCCTCTGCAGGCACTGGCATACTTAACGTTTATGATTTTGATTGGTCCGGCATTGGCGCTGACCGGTATAATCTATCTAGGCTATGACCTGTGGAATGTAATTCCGGATGCTGGTTTCTACTTTCAGGTGGTGGTATTTCTGCATACAGCAGCAGCATTTTTTATGGTTGCCTTCGCTATTATCCATGTCTATATGACCACTACTGGCAAGACCCCATTTGCTTACATCAAGACCATGATCACCGGTTTTGAGAAGGTGGAGCTATCTGATGTAGAGGATGCCTACCTAGGGGCTGAAAAGCCGAATCTGCTAAAAGAGGAGTAACTTCCAGGTGAGGTTGGGCCTCTGTGCTCAACCCTCAATCCTGTAACCTGTCCTATGCAGCCACCTGAGCTACTCTCTCCCGCAGGTACCATCAAGAGTATGCGTTACGCCTTCGCTTATGGGGCAGATGCAGTCTATGCTGGGATGCCGCGCTATAGCTTGAGGGTGCGTAATAATGATTTTCTTGGGGAGAATCTGGAACTAGGTATTGCCGAGGCGCAACAGCAGAATAAGCAGTTCTATCTAACCTGTAATCTGCTACCACATGGGCGTAAGTTGCGTAGCTTTATTGCTGACATGGAGCCGGTAGTTGCGCTCGGGCCGGATGCTTTGATCCTCTCCGATCCAGGATTGATCATGCTGGCGCGGGAGCGCTGGCCAGATATGCCACTGCATCTATCGGTGCAGGCCAACACGGTCAATGCAGCGGCGGTAAAATTCTGGCAGCAGATTGGGATACAGCGGGTGATCTTGTCGCGTGAGCTCTCTCTGGATGAGGTCACCGAGATCCGCCAGGAGTGTCCAGATATGGAGCTGGAGCTATTTGTACATGGTGCGCTCTGTATCGCCTACTCCGGGCGTTGCCTCCTCTCTGGATATTTTAATCATCGGGATGCCAATCAGGGAGCCTGTACCAACTCCTGCCGCTGGGAGTATAAGTTGGGACAGGATGGTACCTATACCTCTCAGTCTGGGCAGCAGCGCCACCCAGAGGCGGATGGCAGCTTTATGTTGGAGGAGCGGGAGCGGCCAGGGGAGTTCTTGCCGATCGATGAAGATGAACATGGCACCTATATTATGAACTCCAAAGATCTACGAGCCGTAGAGCATGTGCAACGGCTGGTAGAGATAGGGGTAGATAGTCTCAAGATTGAAGGGCGCACCAAATCATCCTACTACACCGCCAGAACCGCCCAGATCTATCGTCAGGCGATAGATGATGCGGTAGCAGGCAACCCCTTTCGTCCTGAGTTGATGGGTGAACTGGAAGGCCTGGCAAACCGTGGTTATACCGACGGTTTTTATCAGCAGCACCCAAGCCAAGAGTTACAGAATTATCGCCAAAATAGCTCGGATAGCAGCCAGCAGATATTTGTAGGGGAGGTGCTGGAGCAAGATGCTACAACCGGCATGGCGCTGGTTGAGGTGAAGAATAAATTTGCCCCCGGTGATGAGCTGCAGCTGCTCTCTCCAGATGGCAACCATCAGTTTAAGCTACAATCTATGGATGATAGCAGAGGTAAATCTATGGCTGAAGCGCCTGGTAGTGGATCTCAGGTAAGGATCAAACTACCTATACTCACAAATCCTACTATGGGGTTGATAGTAAAGCATCTTTAGTGGAGTATTGGATCAATGCGGTTGCTGCAAAATCTACTATCTCTGGCACTTTTGACAACACTTATGCTGCTGGCAGGGTGTAGTGGTATCTTTGGTGGGTATGATCGGGCGGCTAGTTATAGCTATCTGGGGAACCGTGTCGATCTCTCTAACAGTCGCAAGGTGCAGGCTATCCTCTACTCACAGCTACGTGAATGGAAGGGGGTGCGTTATCGCAATGGTGGTATGTCCAAACGTGGGGTGGACTGCTCTGGATTCGTCTATCTGACCTACGGAACTCGTCTTGGTATCCGTCTACCTCGCACTACTCGTGCTCAAGCCTCTATCGGTAGAGAGATCGGTCAGAGGGAGTTGCGGCCTGGAGATATGCTCTTTTTTAAGACCGGCTGGGATGTCCGTCATGTTGGGATCTATCTGGGTGATCGCAATTTCCTCCATGCGTCCACCAGCAGGGGGGTGATGGCCTCTAGTCTGGATAGCCGCTACTGGGCACGACACTACTGGAAATCGGTGCGAATCGGTCCTTAGATTTGGGATAAAGCCAGCAAAAATCTTGTGCCGATAAGTAGTTATATACACAAGAGGAAAATCAGCCTTGGTTATTCTAATGTATTTAGCGTTAAGTGATCATCCTGTTTATAGAAAAACCGTATAAGATATTGATTTATATATAATAACTATGCGGTGTACAAAAAACATACAATCTGTGTCGGAGTGTATGGTTGTGCGGTCTGCGGCTCTGTTTCTGCTGTTTATCCACAACTTTATCCACAGTTTCTGTGGAAAGATCATGGATCTATTACAGCCGTGTTGTAGCGGGGAGGGTTATGGATAGTAGTAGCCGTTATTCTGCCGTACTTACAACTCCTATCGGGCTGCTTGGTATCGTCCTGGATGATGCTAAAGTGGTCGCAATCGAACGGGTAGAGGAGTCGGTATTTGTGGCTGAACCACAAGCGCCGCTGGCAGTAGAGGCCACACGGCAACTTGCTGCCTATTTTAATAGTGCTAAATTTTGCTTTGATCTGCCGCTGTTAGCGGTAGGTACAGAGTTCCAACAGAGTGTCTGGCGTCAGCTGTTAAAGATTAGGCCGGGACAGGTGCAGACCTATGGGGATATCGCCAAGGCAGTAGGCAGTAGCCCACGGGCGGTGGGGGGCGCCTGTCGAGCCAATCCGCTGATGATTGTTATACCCTGCCACCGCGTGGTAGCACGCACCGGTATTGGTGGGTATGGTGGCGAAACAACTGGCCACAATATGCAGCAGAAACAGTGGTTGTTAGCCCATGAGGGGACAGTGCATCTGTAATGACAGTAGCAGACGACGATACTATTGAACGGTTCACCGATGCCATCTGGATGGAGCGCGGTCTTAGCCAGAATACGTTGGCCGCCTATCAATCTGATCTGCATAAACTTGCGGTGTGGTTAGAAAAGAGTGGGCAGCAGGGCCTGCTCCAGGCTCAACGTGGCGATCTGCTGGCGTATCTAACCCACCAATCGGAGCAGGGGCGCAGTGCTCGCTCTAGTGCGCGGTTGCTCTCCTGTATGCGTCAATTTTTTCAATATGCCTTGCGTGAAGGGTGGGTCGATATCGACCCTAGTAGCCGTATTGATGCTCCCAAATTGGGGCGACCACTGCCTGGTTCGTTGACGGAGGCAGAGGTTGAGACACTGCTATATGCACCAGATCTAGAGCAGCCAGAGGGGGTGAGGGATAGGGCTATGTTAGAGCTGCTCTATGCTACCGGTTTGCGGGTATCAGAGTTGATTACTCTGCAGCTAGAGCAGGTGAGTTTAACTCAAGGGGTGGTACGGGTTGTTGGTAAAGGTAATAAGGAGCGGCTAGTACCGTTGGGTGAGGAGGCGGTCGGATGGCTTGATCGATTTATTCGGGAGGAGCGCCATCAATTGCTGCATAAGAGGCTGTGTGATGCTGTGTTTCCTACTAGACGTGGTAGTGGTATGACTCGACAGGCGTTTTGGTATAGGATCAAAAAGTATGCAGAGCTGGCTGGTATCAGTAGGCCGATATCACCCCATACTCTGCGTCACGCCTTTGCCACCCATCTGCTCAATCATGGTGCTGATCTAAGGGTGGTGCAGATGCTGCTGGGCCATAGTGATCTCTCGACCACTCAGATCTACACTCATGTGGCACGTGAGCGGTTGAAAAACCTTCATACTCAGCACCATCCCAGGGCATAACGGTACTGCTGGTAGAGTATATGATACCTGTTGTATCCTTAGTATCTTTATACTTGTTTAACTAGATCATCAGGGGTAGTCAATGCCATCATTTGATATTGTTTCGGAGGTTGATCTGCAGGAGGTGTGTAATGCTGTAGATCAGGCCAACCGTGAGATTGGAACGAGGTTTGATTTTAAAGGGGTAGATGCTGAATTTGAGCAGATAGAGTCAGAGATAGCACTACGCGCAGAGCAGGAGTTTCAACTGGGGCAGATGCGGGATATTCTGTGGCAGAAACTGGCGAAACGGAAGATCGATATTGGCAGTATGGAGATCAAGGATCCAGAGAGTAGCCTGAATGCTGCCCGTCAACAGATCCTGATTAAGCAGGGCATTGACAGCGTGACCGCCAAGAAGATGGTAAAGGATATTAAAGGCGCCAAATTCAAGGTGCAGGCTCAGATTCAGGGAGAGCAGGTCAGGGTTACTGGTAAGAAACGGGATGATCTACAGCAGGTAATTGCTATGCTTAAGAAGGGGAGCTACGGTCTGCCACTACAATTTTCCAATTTTCGTGACTAATCAGTTAATAGCAGCTAAAAATGTGAACTTTGTTGCAAATTATGAACTATTGTACGACAAGACATTAAATATATTGAGGTAATTGCCTATGTTCTACTATCGGGTAGTCTACACTTTTCAAAGGATAGGTGTTTTGTGACTATATCGCAGATGGAGATGATTGCACGTACCGATACAGGTCTGGTACGAGAGCAGAATGAGGATAGCTTGGCGCTATTCCCAGAGCATGGGTTGGCCCTGCTGGCAGATGGCATGGGTGGACACAATGCGGGTGAAGTGGCGAGCAAGTTGGCGTTGGACACCGTCGCCTCTGAATTGCTCTCCCTGTTTGGCAGTTCGGAAGGGGTAGATCGGGACGAGATTGATCGAGCTCTACAGAGTGCAAATGGGGCGCTGTTTGCTGCGGTTAGGGATAATCCGGGGTTGAGCGGTATGGGCACCACAGTGGTGCTTACTATGCTGGCAGATGAGCGTCTCCTATTTGCCCATGTGGGTGATTCGCGTCTCTACCGTTATAGAGATGATGGGTTGGTACAGTTGACTGTAGATCACTCTATGGTTCAGGAGTTGATCCGGCAGGGTATGTTTGTCTCGCCAGAGGAGGCTGCAGAGGCGGGGGTATCCT
>CBFDBF010000030.1:0-10625 GCA_965602975.1 uncultured Gammaproteobacteria bacterium
TTGTCCTAAAGTTATATAGGAGTGCCCAACATCCTTTAGTGTTGTTAGCTTACGCTTGATTGTTGGAACGGCATCATAGAACTCCAGGGCCATCTCGACTGTCATTGCCAGCAGTTGATCGATGCTTTTTCCTTTATATTGGATCTGTAGGGTCTCGCGGTTATAGCGTTTTCCTTTGCAGATGTCACACTGTACATAGACATCGGGTAGAAAGTGCATCTCCACTTTGATTAAACCATCACCACGGCACGCCTCACAGCGACCACCTTTGACATTGAAGCTAAAACGTCCTGGGGTGTAGCCACGTGACCGCGCCTCCTGGGTGTTGGCAAACAGTTCACGTATGGGGGTAAACAGGCCGGTATAGGTGGCCGGGTTGGAGCGGGGAGTGCGGCCGATTGGACTCTGGTCTATATCTACTACTTTGTCAAAATGCTCTATGCCTGTGATCTCACTGCAGGGCGCGGACTCTCTGTGGGCAGGGTTTAGTTTAGATGATACCAATGGGTATAGAGTGTCGTTGATAAGGGTGGATTTACCAGATCCGGAGACGCCGGTAATGCAGGTGAATAGACCTATGGGGAGATGTAGATCGACCTCTTTTAGATTATTGCCGCTGGCTCCCAACAGAGAGAGTACCCGTTTTGGGTCGGCCGGGGTACGCGCTTCTGGAATTTTTATGGCCATCTCTCCAGAGAGGTATTTGCCAGTAAGGGAGTTGTTAGCGGCGATAATATCTTTGACTCCACCCTGGGCTACGATGACCCCACCATGTGTGCCAGCACCGGGGCCGATATCCACTAGATGATCGGCGCTGCGGATGGCCTCTTCATCATGCTCTACTACGATAACGGTATTACCCAGATCGCGCAGGTAGGTGAGGGTCTCTAACAGCTTGGCATTGTCACGCTGATGCAGGCCGATAGATGGTTCATCCAGAACATACATCACCCCAACCAGTCCTGCACCGATCTGGCTGGCTAGACGGATACGCTGCGCCTCACCGCCGGACAGGGTGTCAGCACTACGCTCCAGGGTGAGGTAGTCGAGCCCTACATTGACCAGAAAATTTAGCCTTTGGGCGATCTCTTTTATTACTTTGGAGGCAATTTCACCCTGTTTACCGGGGAGATCCAGAGTGTTAAAAAACTCCAGTGCATGGCCTATTGGCATGGCGGCGATAGTGGGTAGATTGTGTTGCCCTACAAATACATGTCGCGCCCCTTCATTGAGACGTGCCCCACCACAATCGGGGCAGTGCTGGTGGGCGATATAGCGTGACAGCTCATCCCGTACCGCATTGGATTCGGTCTCTCGATAGCGCCGCTCCATATTACGGATTACCCCCTCAAATGGGTGGGTTTTAGTGAAGCTGCCGCCCCTCTCGTTAAAGTAACTAAACTTTATCTCGACATCTCCACTGCCGTAGAGGATGGTGCTGCAGATATCTGTTGGCAACTCCTCCCAAGGGGTCTCTACATCGAACGTAAAGTGGCGTCCAAGTGATTTAATCAGCTGAAAATAGTAGCTGTTACGGCGATCCCAACTACGGATAGCACCACCGGCAAGGCTCAGG
The DNA here is from genome assembly GCA_965602975.1 of uncultured Gammaproteobacteria bacterium. Lineage (GTDB taxonomy): Bacteria > Pseudomonadota > Gammaproteobacteria > Chromatiales > Chromatiaceae > CBFDBF01. Next base: position 1,577 of record CBFDBF010000030.1, read on the forward strand.
TGGGGGTGAGCCACCACCCGTTCTGGATCAAAATACTGCTCTACCCCAAGGCCATCACAGGTGGGGCAGGCACCTACCGGATTATTGAAGGAGAAGAGCCGTGGCTCCAACTCTGTAATGCTATAGCCGCACTGGGGGCAGGCAAAGTTGGCGGAGAAAACCAGCTCTTCTCTCTGCGGTTCATCTTTAGCCCCGGCTCCACTCTTTTTTTCGCTGTTTGCATCTGTAGAGTCGATCCAGGAGACCCTGGCCAGCCCGTTAGATAGGCGTAGGGCGGTCTCAAATGACTCTGCTAGCCGTAGCTCGAGATCAGGGCGTACCTTGAAGCGGTCTATCACCACCTCGATGGTATGTTTTTTGTGTAGCTCCAGGTCGGGTGGATCATCTAGTTCCCACACCTCGCCATCTATGCGGGCACGGATAAATCCCTGTGCCAGTAGCTCTGCCAGGAGTTTGTGATACTCACCCTTGCGCTCCGAGATTGCTGGGGAGAGCAGTAGCAGCTTGCTCCCTTCAGGTAGCGCCATAACCTGGTCTACCATCTGGCTTACGGTCTGTGCTTCTAATGGTTGGTCGTGGGTGGGGCAGCATGGAGTTCCAGCACGGGCAAACATGAGTCGCAGATAGTCATGGATCTCGGTGATGGTGCCGACGGTAGAGCGCGGATTGTGTGAGGTGCTCTTCTGCTCGATAGAGATCGCCGGGGAGAGTCCCTCTATGTGGTCTACATCCGGTTTCTCCATCATCGACAAGAATTGACGGGCGTAGGCAGACAGAGACTCTACATAGCGTCGCTGTCCCTCGGCATATATGGTGTCGAAAGCCAGCGATGATTTGCCCGATCCAGAGAGCCCGGTGATGACGATTAGCTTGTCTCGCGGTAGATCGATATCTATGTTTTTGAGGTTGTGGGTGCGAGCCCCTCGGATATGTATAGTGTCCATTGCTTGACCATCAGCAGAGTGAAACCAGCCATTATACTACCTCTTTACTAATATGGTCTAAGGTACGGCAGAAAATGTTAATATGGATAGGGTGATCTATGGTTCTCTGGAGTTGGCATGGCGGCAAAAAATAGAAGCAGTATAGATGGCTCTGGAATGAGTCCAGAGGAGTCGCGGGCAGCCTTCTCTCTGGCTGGAATCTTCTCTCTGCGGATGCTGGGGCTGTTCCTGATAATGCCGGTATTCGCCCTATATGCGGAGAATTTAGAGGGGGTTACGCCACTGTTGATAGGGATGGCTATCGGTATATATGGCCTTACCCAGGCCTGCTTGCAGATTCCATTTGGGATGCTCTCTGACCAGATTGGCCGTAAGCCGGTGATCGTGGGTGGTCTGCTGCTATTTGCCATAGGCAGCGTGGTGGCAGCAACTGCAGATGGTATTTGGGGCATAATTTTGGGACGAGCACTGCAGGGTAGCGGTGCCATCGCGGCTGCTATTATGGCGCTGGCGGCGGACCTGAGCCGGGAGGAGAACCGTACCAAGATCATGGCGGTGATCGGTATCAGTATCGGTATCGCCTTTACTGTCTCAATGGTGCTAGGGCCGCTACTGGATGGTTGGATCGGAGTCCCTGGTATCTTCTGGTTGACTGCTATGCTGGCTCTGGCTGGTATTGGCGTCACCATTTTTTTGGTGCCAAATCCTACAGAGAGTCACTTTCACCGTGATGCCGAGCCGGTTCCAGGGCAGTTTGGCCAAGCTCTATCTAACCTTAATCTACTGCGTCTTGATATGGGGATAATGGTATTGCATATGGTGCTGCCGGCGCTATTTTTATCGGTACCATTTGCGCTGCGTGACTCTATAGGGATGGAGAGCGGTAGCCACTGGCAGCTCTATCTGCCGGTAATGCTGCTGGCAATGCTGCTGATGATCCCATTTATCGTGATTGCAGAGAGTCGGGGCAAGATGAAACAGGTGTTTCTTGGGGCGATTTTGCTACTTGCTCTCTCCCAATTTGGACTCTATTTTATGTATCAGGGGCTGTGGGGTCTAGCCTCTATGCTGCTACTCTTTTTTCTCGCCTTTAATATATTGGAGGCGATGCTGCCATCGCTGGTATCTAAGGTGGCTCCTGCGGCTGGTAAGGGTACGGCCATGGGGGTCTACTCTACCTCGCAATTTGCTGGTGCCTTTATCGGTGGGCTGCTTGGTGGCTGGGTGCAGGGGTGTTTTGGCCTTGAGGGAGTGTTTGTCTTCGGTACACTGGTGACCATGCTATGGTTGCTGGTCGCCTTTAGTATGGCTACGCCATCCTCTCTTAGCAGTTATCTGCTGCGGGTGGGAGAGCTAGATGAAGCGCAGGCTGCGGTTATGCAGGCGCAGTTGTTGGAGATCAACGGAGTGGGGGATGCCACCGTGGTAGCGACAGATGGTATCGCTTATCTAAAGATTGATAAAAAGGTAATTGATATGGCAGAGATGAGTGCATTTTCCTCTGACGGCGGGTAAACTGGGCGCTCATATTTATCATCGTCTTCAGGATGAAGATGGATGCTTAACAATAGGGGGATTAAGGAATCATGGCTACTAGAGGCATTAATAAAGTAATACTTATAGGTAACTTAGGGCAGGATCCAGAGGTGCGGTATATGCCTAATGGCAATGCAGTGGCGAATGTGTCGGTTGCTACTAGCGAGTCCTGGAAGGACAAAAATACGGGGGATCAGCAGGAGCGTACCGAGTGGCACCGGGTGGTGTTTTTTCGCCGCCTTGCCGAGATTGTCGGTGAGTATCTAAAAAAGGGCTCCAAGGTATATGTCGAGGGAAAAATACAGACCCGCAAATGGCAGGATAAGAACGGCGAGGATCGCTATACTACAGAGATTGTCGCTGATCAGATGCAGATGCTGGATAGTCGTGGTGGTGGCAGCGCAGATTTTGGCAATAGAGATTCAGCACCATCTAAACCGGCGTCGGCACCACCACAGGATAGTGGTGGATTTGATGACGATATACCGTTTTAGCCGGGCTTACCATCCAGCCTGGGCTGCCATAAGATTGGTAGATAGATGGCAATAAACAGCAGAAAGCTGATAATCCAGAGCCCGCCAGAGGCGTGAACCCAGAGGTTCTGTTTTGCTGGTAACAGGATTGGGCCAAATACTCGCAGCAGCGCTGTTAGATTCAGCAGGATAAAGCTAGCTGTTATCAGGCGGTGTGGTTCTAGTGGGCGGGCAGTATGGCCTAGTGCTACTCGTGCCATCATGCCGAATGTGGCGATACCTATGCCCCCAACCGTCAGGGCATGTTTTGCCATGGTTACTCCCACCAGACCGGCGCTGGCTAGCGCCAGCATACTGAAGCCGATTACCACCCAGAAAAATGCACTGTAGAGTATCCATAAGAGAGGTATCGACCAGATATCACGGTGATACCAGCCATATACTCGGATCGCCTGGCTGGCAGCAACTATGGCTGCAAGTATTATGGTGAGCCACATAGCAGGGTATAGTAGCTGAGTCAGGATGAATCCAATAATGGCGATCATGGCAACGGTCTCCACTGACTGCCAGCGTTGAGCCGTGCTCTGCGGGATGACTGCCTGGGTAAAGAATGGCATCACCCTCCCTCCCAATATGGTTATCAACATGATCACTAGATATAGCATCATATCGGTACCCTGTGTCGCAGTGTTGGCTATACCTAGAGATTGTATATGTACCAATAGATTGGCTACTGCCATAAGCAGCAGGATGGGGACAAATATGCGGTTTATCTTCTGTTTGCCTCTCCACAGTGGTCCGGTAATCGCGATTGCTACGGAGGGCAGAAATATAAGGTCGATGGTGGCAATAAGGGTGGCCGGAAGTGGGGTGAAAAAGGGTGCAATTCGACCAGCTAGCCAGATCAGGGTAAGCACTATCAATGGTAGTCCAGATGGTGTATTTACCCCGGTCCAGTTGCGTACAGCAGTGAGTAGAAAGCCAGCAATGACCGCTGCGGCGTAGCCAAAGAGCATCTCATGGTTATGCCAGCCGATTGCACCATAGTAGTTGGGTAGGGGGATGCCTCCTGTCCAACCACCAAGCCATACCGTTATCAAGATGGCTGCAGCGATTGCAGCGACCGAGAAAAATGGTCGAAATCCCAGAGCAAATAGCGCTGCCCCAGTGGCGGTGGGAGGTGGTGGGGTAGGTTCGGAGTGTATTTTTAGCATATTGAGTAGTGTCGTTTAGCCGTAAGGTTTCAGGTCATGTGTTAGTGCGACTGTTTGCAGTATAGTTGTCGGATTAAGGTATGGCTGACAGATATCTTTATCTGTTTTCCCCCCGCCTTTTTTTGAATAGCAGCGGCACCACCTCATCAAAGATAGAGACAAAGTGTATCTTCAGCCCCCGGCGGATATGTTCTGGCACTTCGGCATAATCCCCTGCGCAATCTTGTGGCAGGATCAGCTCCTTGATGCCCGCACGCTTGGCTGCAATCACCTTCTCGCGAATACCTCCGACCGGGAACACCTGACCGCTAAGGGTTAGCTCTCCGGTCATCGCTATGGGGCGGGCTATCTTCTCCCCACGAGCCAGGGAGAGTAGGGCGCTAGCCATGGTGATACCGGCGCTGGGGCCATCCTTGGGGGTAGCTCCAGCTGGCACATGCAGATGGATAAAGCTTTTATTGAAAAAGTCTGGGTCAGCGTTATACTGCTCTGCGTGTCCTACGATATAGCCGTAGGCGATCTCGGCCGATTCGCGCATGACATCACCTAGTTGACCGGTCAGTTTGAATCCGCGGTTGAAACGGTGGGTACGTGCCGCCTCTATATTGAGGGTTACTCCGCCCATGGCGGTCCAAGCGAGACCGGTAACCACACCTGCGCCGCTGAGGTTTCGTTCATCCTTGAATGGTGGGGTTCCTAGATAGTCGGTTAGATTATCTGGGGTAACTATAATAGGCGGTTTATCACCATCTAGCAGCTTGACTACAGCCTTACGTACGATCTTGGCAAGCTGCTTCTCTAGGCGGCGCACTCCGGCATCACGGGCATAGCCATCGACAATAGAGCGCATGGTGGCGGCACTTATCTTGACATCACTGCGCTTTAGCCCAGCCCGTTTTAGCTGCCGTGGGAGTAGATAGCGGCGGCCAATCTGCTGCTTATCTTTGGGAATATAGCCGGATAGTTTGATGATCTCCATTCTATCCAGTAGAGGGCGCGGGATGGTGTCTAGCTGGTTGGCGGTACAGAGAAATAGCACCTTGGATAGATCAAAGCGCAGATCCAGATAGTGATCCAGAAAATCGCTATTCTGTTCTGGATCCAGTGCCTCTAGCAGGGCAGAGGCTGGGTCGCCATGATAGGAGGCACCGATCTTGTCGATCTCATCCAGCATGATGACTGGGTTTTCACTTCCCATCTCTTTCAGAGCCTGGATGAACTTGCCCGGCATGGCTCCTATGTAGGTGCGGCGGTGCCCCTTGATCTCCGCCTCATCGCGGACACCTCCCACTGAGAAGCGGTAGAATTCACGCCCCAGGGCGGCGGCCACTGATTTGCCTATGGAGGTTTTGCCTACTCCCGGTGGCCCCACAAACAGGATGATAGAGCCGCTTATCTGCCCGTTCATAGTGCCTACCGCTAGAAACTCCAGGATACGCTCTTTTACATCTTCCAGGCCGTAGTGGTCACGTTCCAGTATCTTGCGGGCATGGGTTATGTCTAGCTGATCTTCTGAGTGTTGCCCCCATGGCAGCAGAGTGATCCAGTCTAGATAGTTGCGGGTGACGGCATACTCCGGGGAGCCGCTCTCCAGCATAGAGAGCTTCTTTAACTCATCTTCTACCCGTCTCTCTGCAGCATCTGATAGCTGTAGCTTTTGCAGACGATCTCTAAATCTGTCCAGCTCTATGCTGCGGTCATCCTTGGCTATCCCCAGCTCTTGCTGGATCGCTTTGAGTTGCTCGCGGAGAAAAAACTCCCGCTGCTGTTTGTCCATCTGCTCCTCTACGGATTTGCGGATTTTATGCTGAGCCTTGGCCATCTCCAGTTCACTGGCCAGTAGAACTAACACCTTCTCCATCCGTGGCAGCAGCTCTGCCGCCTCTAGTACCTCCTGTAACTGGATGCTGCTGGCAGTGGTAGTGAGGCTGGCGGCAAAGTCCACCAAATGAGAGGAGTCGTCCGGGCCAAAACGGTCGAGGAACAGACGTAGCTCTTCGGTATAGAGCGGGTTTAGCGGCATCAGCTCTTTGATCGTATTGATAATGGCCATGGCATACGCCTTGACCTCTTTGCTTGGGGTTGTCTCAAGTTCTGGGAAGTAGTGAACCTGTGCCTTGAATGGGGCCTTTGTGGTGAGAAACTTATTTATACGGAACCGCTTAATACACTCCACTAGAACCTGTAGGCTGCCATCACTTTGTTGTACTCGGTGTACTCGACAGACCGTGCCTACCTGCTTAAAATCTTTGCTGTTTGCCTCTTCAGCGGTATCTGTTTTGACTAGAACAATACCCAGTATCTGTTGTTCACTATCGGATATCTCTTTGAATGTCTCCTGCCAGTGCTCTGCCTCCATCAGTAGCGGTACCGCCTGCCCTGGAAAAAATGGGCGCACCGCGACCGGTAGCAGGTGGATTGCCCCCGGTAACAGATCATCGGCACGCACCAGGTGCTGTTCAGCGGTAATCTCATCCTCTTCCTGTCTGTTATCCGCTCTGCTCATAGTCTATATCCGTGCTGTTTTTAGGGTAATAGTCCCATCTAAACTTTTATAAGATGGTTGTGGTGGTGTATCCCAAATATCAGGGCGGCGAGGCTGTTTTACAAGTCTTGGCCAGCAGAGCAAACTCCTCCACACTCAACCGCTCGGCACGCAGCCCTGGGTCAATGCCGATCTGCTCCATCGTCTCTGCATCTATTAGCTTGCGCAGGCTGTTGCGCAGGGTCTTGCGTCGTTGACCGAAGGCTTGGGTGACCACCCGTCGAAATAGCTGAAGATCATCAATCTGCACCGGTGGTGTGGTGTATGGGGTGATGCGGACAAAGGCCGAGTTTACCTTAGGTGCAGGCGAGAAGGCATCGGGGGGAATAGTGAACAGTGAGGTGACCTCGCAGCGAGCCTGGAGCATGACAGAGAGTCGTCCGTAGGTTCTGCTGCCGGGTGGAGCCGCCATCCGCTCCACCACCTCCTGCTGCAACATAAAGTACATATCATGGATGCAGTGCGACCTCTCCAGCAGATGGAACAGGATGGGGGTGGAGATGTTGTAGGGCAGATTGCCCACGACCCTTAACTTGGACTCTTCTGCTGCCAGCGAGCAGATATCAAACTTTAGGATATCGGCGCTGTGGATACGCAGTTCACCTATATCGGCACACATTGCCGCTAACGGATCGATCAGATCGCGATCCAGCTCTATTGCATCCATCTGCCTGGCTGCTTGTAGCAGCTCTTTGGTGATCGCCCCCTGCCCAGGGCCTATCTCCACTAGTCTATCGTTTGGTTGGGGCGCAACAGCTGCCACTATCCGCTGTATTACAGCAGAGTCTTGCAGGAAGTTCTGACCGAACCTTTTTCTGGCTTTGTGGCTCAATGGGATACCCTGTTATAGCTAGAATCTATATTCTTCATGGTAACTTACTATTATGCAACTTGTGGCGTCCACAGTTGTGGATTGAGGTAGAAAAAAATCCCATTTGGGTGTAACCTGCTGTCCCTTTTGGAATTTTTGATCATTGCATGGCAGACAAGCTGTACATAAAGACCTTCGGTTGTCAGATGAATGAGTATGATTCCGCCAGGATCGCGGATCTTCTCAGGGAGTCCCATGGCCTGGAGCTTGTTGCTGAGCCGGAGCAGGCCGATCTGCTGCTGCTAAATACCTGCTCCATTCGGGAGAAGGCGCAGGAGAAGCTCTTCTCCTATCTGGGTCGCTGGCGCCGTTTTAAGGAGCAGCGTCCGGAGCTGGTGATCGGGGTGGGCGGTTGTGTCGCCAGTCAGGAGGGGGATGCAATTCTTGAGCGAGCCGGTTATGTGGATCTGATCTTTGGTCCTCAGACTATGCACCGTCTGCCACAGATGCTGGATACTCTGCGGAGTGAGCGGGTCGCGGTAGTGGATGTCTCTTTCCCCGAAATCGAGAAGTTCGATAGCCTGCCGCAGCCGCGTGCGGATGGGGTCTCGGCCTATGTTACGGTAATGGAGGGCTGCTCCAAGTACTGCACCTACTGTGTGGTTCCTTTTACCCGGGGTGAGGAGTTGAGTCGTCCACTCGATGCAGTGATTACAGAGGTTACTCTGCTGGCGCAGCAGGGTGTGCGTGAGGTCAATCTTCTGGGGCAGAATGTGAATGCCTACAGCGGCCTGATGGAGGATGGTGAGAGTGCCGATCTGGCTCTGTTGATCCACTGCGTAGCGGCGATAGATGGTATTGAGCGGATCCGCTTTACCACCTCCCATCCACTCGAGTTCTCGGATAGTTTGATTGAGGTGTTTGCTGAGGTGCCGGAGCTGGTGAGCCATCTGCATCTACCGGTACAGAGTGGCTCTGATCGCATCTTGGCGCTGATGAAACGCGGCCACTCTGCATTTGACTATAAATCTATAATTGGCCGTTTGCGTGAGGTGCGTCCAGACATCACCATCTCATCCGATTTTATTGTCGGTTTCCCTGGAGAGAGTGAGGCTGACTTTGAGCGTACTATGGAGCTGATCGAAGCGGTCGGTTTTGATCAATCTTTTAGCTTTATCTATAGCGCCAGGCCAGGAACTCCTGCAGCTGATATGTCAGATGATATACCTCTGGAGGTCAAACAGGCGCTGCTGCAGCGGTTGCAACAGCGTATTAATGAAATGAGTCAACAGATTAGTCGGCGTATGGTTGGGAGTTGTCAGCGGGTATTGGTAGAGCGGCCTTCACGTAAGGATCCTGCGCAGCTGGCTGGACGTACAGAGAGTAATCGAGTGGTTAATTTTGATGGTCCGGCTGATCTTATCGGTCAGTTGGTGGATGTCACCATTACCGAGGCCCTGCCCAACTCACTACGGGGCAGGCTGGTGCAGATAGAGCGGCAAGATAGAGCGTTGCTAATATCCCCT
>CBFDBF010000031.1:0-10540 GCA_965602975.1 uncultured Gammaproteobacteria bacterium
AACCCCGATTATCATAGATCAGTGGTCTAACATATCGCCACCAACCGAAGATGGGCTACAGAGTGAGCTGCGTGGTCCCATTGTATGCAGCCTGCCTTTGGCAAATAAAAAAGCAGAGGTACATAAATACCTACAGCAGAAGATAAAAGAGGAGATTCGGACTATAAGGGTCAGGGAGAGAGTGTGTACCGAACAGGAGATGTTAAAATTATTTAAAGATTATCTTTAGAGCACCCAGATTAACTATGTTTTAGCTGTATTGCACAACCAGCACAATCCACCTATATAGCGCAGCAAAAAACGTGATCAATAAAACAAAAAACTGTGACTGCCCATGAATATTCTCTTAATCTCTATCGGTAACCGTATGCCTCGCTGGGTGCAGGATGGTTATGCGGAGTATGCTAAACGACTGCCCGTGGAGTGTAGCTTGCAGTTGCTGGAGCTGCCATTAGCTCGCCGTGGTAAAGGGGTGGATCTGGCGCGGGCGCTACGGGATGAGGGTGAGCGGATGCTGAAGGCGCTGCCGCGTGACTCACTGGTGGTGGCACTGGAGGTAAATGGGAAGGCATGGAGTACCGAGCAGCTATCCACCAAGCTAAACGACTGGATGGGGGGTGGTCGGGATGTAACTCTGCTGCTTGGTGGCCCAGATGGGCTGGCTGCAAGCTGTCGCCAGCGTGCAGATCTGCTCTGGTCACTCTCTCCGCTGACCCTGCCCCACCCTCTGGTACGGGTACTGGTGGCAGAGCAACTGTATAGAGCTTGGAGCATCTTGCGAAACCACCCCTATCATCGAGGATAACCGCCACCTCGCCATCTTTTCGAAAATTCGCATATAATTCTATTAGAGTGTAAAAAAGAGTGCGATATGCCGCCACAAATATATCTCGCCTCCCGCTCACCTCGCCGCGGTGAACTCCTCTCACAGATTGGTGTCACTCATGAGACAGTAACTGTAGATGTGGATGAGTCTATTCTGGATTATGAAGCACCTGCAGATTATGTGGTACGACTGGCCATAGAGAAGGCCATGGCGGGACACGCCGCTATGCAATACTGCCCCCAGCCAGTGCTGGCAGCAGATACCGCAGTGGTGATCGATGGAGAGATTCTAGGAAAACCGACCGGTCGTGCCAATGCAATGGCGATGCTAGCACAGCTATCTGGACGCAGACATAAGGTATTGACCGGGGTGGCACTATCTGGTGAACAGATGGAGAGCCGCCTAAGCGTTAGCGAGGTGACCTTTCGCCAGATCAGCAAGGCGGAGGCGGATGCCTACTGGTTGAGCGGTGAACCGGCGGATAAAGCCGGTGGCTACGGCATCCAGGGACTGGGGGCGATGTTCGTCTCCCATCTGGAAGGGAGCTTCTCTGGAGTTATGGGACTGCCGTTGTTCGCCACTACCGAGCTACTACGCAATGCCGGTATAGAGTTACTGGATTTGCCCAAAACAGAGGCCAACCGATGAGTGCAGAGATCCTGATCAATGTCACCCCACAGGAGACCCGTGTCGCCTTGGTGGAGAGTGGCATACTGCAGGAGATCTTCATCGAGCGAACTAGCAATCGTGGAATCACCGGCAATATATACAAAGGCAAGGTCTGCCGGGTACTACCAGGAATGCAGGCCGCCTTTGTCGACATTGGACTGGAGCGCGCCGCCTTTCTCCACGCCTCAGATATTCTCCACAACAACCATAACGTAGAGTATACGGAGAATATCTCCTCACTAGTGCGCGACGGGGGTGAAATCATCGTTCAGGTTATCAAAGATCCTCTTGGTAGCAAGGGTGCCAGACTCACCACCAATATATCTATCCCGTCACGCTACCTGGTATTTATGACCTCACTCACCACCGCTGGAATATCGCAAAAAATTGAAGATGCAGAGGAGCGGCAGCGTCTACACGAGATCATAGATGATTATTGTGCAGAGGAGCAGTGCAATGGTAGCTTTATTGCCCGCACCGCAGCGGAGGGGGTGAAGCTGGAGATGCTGCTAAATGATATGCGCTTTCTCACCCGTCTCTGGCACTCTATACAAGAGAACCGTGCAACAGCAGCCCTACCACAGCGTATCCATGCCGACCTGCCGTTAGCCATGCGAGCCTTACGGGACCTGGCAGGGCCAGAGGTCGAGAAGATCTGCATAGATTCACAACAGAGTGTGCTCAAGGCGACCGAATTTGCCAATAAGATGATCCCAGACAGTAGTGCCAGCATAGAGCTCTACTCTGGAGAGCGCCCCATATTCGATCTCTATGGAATTGAAGATGAGATCCAGAAGGCGTTGGCACGCAAAGTTGAGCTTAAATCCGGTGGGCATCTGATTATCGACCAGACCGAGGCGATGACCACCATCGATGTAAATACCGGTGGCTTTGTCGGCACCCGTAATCTGGAGGAGACGACCTTCAAGACCAATATGGAGGCGGCACAATCTATCTGCCACCAACTACGTCTACGCAACCTTGGCGGCATAATTATCATCGACTTTATAGATATGCTGGATACGGAGCATAAACGTCAGGTTATGCGCGCACTAGAGAAGTGTCTAGCCAGAGATCACACCAAAAGCTGCATCACCGAGGTGTCGGCCCTAGGCCTGGTGGAGATGACCCGCAAACGAACCCGAGAATCTCTGGGACACATACTCTGTGAGCAGTGCTCCTGCTGTAGAGGGCGCGGCTACCTAAAGACGGCAGAGAGCACCTGCTATGAGATCTTTCGAGAGATCCTGCGCGAAGCGCGCCAGTTTGATGTGGATTCACTGCTGGTGCTAGCCTCTCCCGATGTGGTCGATATATTGTTAGATGAGGAGTCTGACAACTTGGCCGATCTTGAGAGCCAGATCGACAAACGGATTAAGCTACAGGCCGAGACACTATACACCCAAGAGAATTATGACATTGTACTGCTCTAATCACACGACTATCAGACATAAGCACAGGATAATATGTGAGTCGAACTTCAGTCTGACAATAACACCAGTATGCCCCCTAAATTGTTGGACTGAGGCCCATCCTGTGCAGAGTGTACAATAACTGACATTATGATCCGCCTACTCCGACCTATTGCGGCCCACCTCAAGCCAATCCTGATCCTACTCACCATCCTGATCGGGGTTATGGTGGTATTGGCGCGCCTCCTGCTGCCACTAATCAGCGGCTATCGTGAAGATGTACAGCAGATTGCCAGCGACATGCTGGGACAGCCGGTGGAGATATCAAAACTCTCTGCCCAGTGGCGTGGCTTTGGACCAGAGCTAGTACTAAAAGGCATTCATCTAGCCAATCCTGAGAGCAGCCTGGCAACATTTCAACTTACCGAGGTACGGGTCGGCATCGGTATCATAGACTCCCTAAAGAGCGGCATCCTGACACCCCGTGAAATCACCCTGTATGGCGTTCATCTGCGAATCAAGCGCCTCTCAGATGGCTCCATTCATCTCTCTGGGCTAGATGATCTGGACCTAGAAGAACATGATGACACCAGCGTCTTCTCTCTCCCCTACCGCATCTCCCTCAAACAGGGTGAACTGCTCTGGGAGGACCACTCTATCGAAGCCAAACCGCAGCGCTTTACCAATGTCACTATAACCCTCACCAACACCCAAGAGCGCCATCAGCTCGATGCTGTCCTCAGCATGCCTAACAACAGTGAGGCGCGGATAACCCTGGCTGCCGATATAAACGGTGAGCTACATCGCCCCGGCGGCTGGTCAGGAGATTTTTTCCTGCGCGGCAACAAGCTGGATATGGGGCAGCTCTTAGGCGGCAGCATCCCCGATAGCTACAGCATCAGCGGCAACGCCTATATGGAGCTGTGGAGCCGCTGGGAGCAGGGGGAGCTCTCCACTCTACAAGGGGGTATAAATTGGCAACAGCTGAAACTCAGCAGTGACCAGCCAGATGCCAACGGTAACCCACGTCTGCTACAACTAGATGAACTGGGTGGAGAGATAAAGTGGCAACAGCAACGCGATGACTGGCAGCTGGATATTGCCGAGATCAAACTGGCCCATAGCGGCAAGCAGTGGCCCACCGCCAATCTAAGTGTAGTGGGTGAGTATGATGTGGCCGGTTTTCTCCACCTCCGCTCTGGGATAGATTTTCTGCGAGTAGAGGATCTATTGGCAATAAGCGGCCTGTTCCCCCTCCCCGATCCAGAGATAGAGCAGGCGCTGGCCACCATCCAGCCGCAAGCCGATCTGCACGCACTTCAGTTCCGCTTTGATGAGTCTCCATCTGGCTCCAACTGGAGTGCTCGCGGGAAGATACGCAAACTCTTTACCAACCCTTGGGAGATGATCCCAGGGGTAAAAAATCTGGCCGCCAATTTCTGGGCAAACCGTGATCGAGGAGAGCTACTGCTCCAAGGCGAGGGGACATCTGCCGATTTTCCCCAGCTATTTCGTGACATGTTAGAACTAGACAAAATCAGCGGGCTGCTGCGCTGGAAGAGGAGACAATCAGAGGGGTGGCAGATCGAAACCAGCGAGCTACGAGCCAGCAACCAGGACATAACATCACGCACCAGGCTACGCATAGATATCCCCGCCGACCCTGACCAGTCACCACGGCTGGATCTACAGACCAACTTCCACGATGGCGATGCCAGCACCACCTCACGCTATCTGCCGGTCACCATCATGCCGGATGCTGTGGTAGAGTGGCTCGACCGCAGCTTGGTCAGCGGCCATGTAACCAGCGGTAGCTGTATCTTTCAGGGACCGATACATGACTTCCCCTTTGAGGACAACCACCGTGGGCGCTTTGAGGTGTTATTTGAGGTTGAAGATATGGTGCTGGACTACTGGCCAGAGTGGCCACGTTCAGAAAACCTGACCGCCGAAGTACGCTTTCTCAACAACCGTTTTGATGCATGGGTAGAGTCTGGCAAAATCCTGTCGAGTGATCTCCACAACATCCATGGCCGGATCGAACACCTCGCAACCGCCTCCCCATTTCTGCTCAGTGGCAAGGTATCCGGGCCACTGCGTGATGAGCTACGCATTCTCAGTGAATCACCTCTAGCCGAGCGATTTAGCACCCTAGCCGCAGCGGTCCAGGCAGATGGTACCGCTGAACTACAGCTGGATATTGCCATACCTATAGAGAAGGGCCAATTCCGACTTGATGGCAAACTCAACTTCCAAGACTCTAAACTGCTAATCAAAGAGTGGGATCTGCCAATAACCAGCATCGCGGGTGAGCTGATACTAAGTGAGTCTGGGGTCAAGGCGCAAAATCTACAGGGCAAGCTGCTAGGAGAGGGGGTCTCAGCAGATGTTACTACTATAAAGAGTAGCGGCACGACCCGTATCAAAGGCACGACCATACTCTCCAGTAAGGCCGTAGATAGACAGTTCCCCGGCAACCATATAGCAGAGATAAAGGGGCGCACTCCTTGGCAGCTACAACTAGACCTCCCACCACTAAGCGGCACAGGGAGTGAACAGCCACTCAAGATGCAGCTTACATCTGACCTGAAAGGTATCCACATAGACCAGCCCCACCCATTTGGCAAAACAGCCAAGCAGAAGCGGCGCATACAGATTGACACTGAACTTGGCACCACCTCAAGACGGCACATCAAAGTCCGCTATCACAACCTTGGAGAGGCGTACATGCTGCTAGACGACAGCGGACCTAAGACTCGCCTGATACGCGCCGATATCACCTTGGGTGGTGGCCCTGCACGGCTGCCCAAGAGCAATATCCTACGGATCGATGGCAGACTACATGACTTAAATCTAAACCCAAGGCTGACAGCAGCCAACCCTGCCGGAACCAAACTACCTCCAGTCGTCATTAACAACCTTAAAATCTCCAAACTACGCTATGGCGACACCGTGTTGGAGGATCTCACTCTAAACCTATCCAGTAACGACACCAGCTTTGGGGGGCGCATCAGCAGCAAAAGCATGGAGGGAAACATACGAATTCCAGTGCCGCTGAAACATGGGCCGATAGTAGCTCATCTAGAGCGGCTCGACCTCGCCTTTAACCCAGACAATATAGAGAACAAAGGCCGCACCCCTTGGGCCGACCCACGAACCCTCCCGGGGCTAGATCTACAGAGTAAACAGACCACTATAAATGGGCGCGATTATGGCCTGCTAAAGCTAAACGCAACACACACAAAGGATGGTATAAATCTAAAAAACATCGCCCTCACCTCAGATCAACTGACGCTATCGGCCAGCGGTGAATGGATCATGTTCAATGGCCGCCCCCAAACCGCTATCGACCTGACTATGTTAGGGAGTTCACTAGGCAAACTTCTCAAGCATCTAGGTTTTGCCCCCACCCTAGAGGGTGCGCCGGTAGAGATAGACACCTCTCTCCGCTGGAGCGGCAACCCTAACCAGTTCAGCAGTACCGACCTGCATGGCAAGCTGGATATGCATCTGCAAAAGGGGCGTCTACTAGATGTCAGCCCCGGCATGGGGCGTGTGTTTGGCCTGCTCAATCTGGGCGCCCTACAGCGCCGTCTAACCCTGGATTTTAGCGATCTTTTCAAAAAAGGGTTAAGTTTTGACCGCATAGATGGCTCCTTTACCCTGGATGATGGAGATGCCCACAGCGACAACCTGCAGATCAAAGGGCCAGCAGCCGATATTGAGATCACTGGACGCACCGGTTTGGTAAAACAGGACTTTGACCAAGTGGTGACTGTCACCCCCAAACTCACCGGCTCATTGCCTGTAATCGGGGCGCTTGCCGGTGGCCCTGCGGTTGGAGCCGCCATCTACATAGCACAGAAGATTGTAGGTAAGAAGGTCGATGAATCGAACAACAGAGTCTACACCATATCCGGGCCGTGGGATGAGCCAACTATCACTCTACAGAGGCATGATTTTACCGCCGAACTATCCAATCTAGATAGTCAGACTAGCGAAGCCGATGCCCCTAAAGAACGGCCCAAGCCAGCCACTAAGAGCGAAAGCAAAACGTGGCAGCATCCGCTCTATAAGGATCAATAGAGATAGGAAATAAAATAGCTTAATTTCCCATCATTAAGGTTTATATGGTCGATTCTCCTGGATCCCGGCCTTCGCCGGGATGACGAAGAGGGTGCTTGGGGCGTTATTTTGAACATGAATCTGACAGCAATTTCAAATTAAAGTCAAAATAGAACGCATCGTTTAGTCAATGCGTATCCAGGACTAAAGTCAGGCCTATAAATTGCACCCAAACTAGTGTGGGTTGGGTTTTAAACCGGCAGTAAGAATGAAATATATCAACCAGAGTGCTATCCTGCTGGCCATTTTATAGTTGAAGGATCGATATGAGCGAACCAAAAAAGAGAGTTGCGGCCATCCAGATGGCATCTGGATCACAGATAGATGCCAACCTGCTAGAGGTAGAGAAGATAGTAGCAGCTGCAGTTAATGCTGGTGCCGAACTGGTAGTACTGCCGGAAAATTTTGCCTTTATGGGCAAGACAGATAGTGATCTATGCGCCCTATGCGAAACCGAGGGTGAGGGCCCACTTCAGCAGTTCCTAAAGCAGCTAGCTAAACGCCACTCCATCTGGATAGTGGGCGGTACCATACCGCTGGTAGCCACCGACCCGAACAAGATCTGCGCCGCCACACTCATCTTCAATGCCGCTGGTGAACAGGTGGCCCGCTACGACAAGATCCATCTATTCGATGTCCATCTGCAAGAGACAGATGAGCGCTATGCAGAGTCCGAGACCATCGAGGCTGGAGAAGATGTGCTGGTGATCGACTCACCCTTTGGCCGGCTGGGGGTGGCAATCTGTTACGATCTGCGGTTTCCTGAGCTATTTCGCAAGATGGCAGACCTTGGGGTAGAGCTGATCTGCCTACCAGCCGCCTTTACCGCCATCACCGGCAAGGCGCACTGGGAGCCTCTGGTGCGTACCCGTGCTATCGAGAATCTATCCTACATGGTGGCTGCCGCCCAAGGTGGGTTTCATATAAGTGGCCGCGAGACTTATGGCCACAGCATGATCGTCAATCAGTGGGGTAATATTTTGCATGAGTTGTCGCAAGGTAGCGGCTTTGTTATCGCTGATCTGGATCTAAACCACCTGGCCAACACCCGCACCACATTCCCCGCCCTGCAGCATCGGCGTATAGAGTGTAGTTAGAGGCAAAAGCAACTCAATGACAACCCACTTAGATATAGCACGCGACGCCATTCTTGCCCCGGCTGAGCTACACGACAACGACCTGAACCGCCTGCTCAACCAGCTATCAGGACGCAATATAGATGCGGCAGATGCATTCTTTCAGAGCAGCCGAGCAGAGTCTTGGATGCTGGAGGATGGAATCATCAAAGAGGGGAGCCACAACATCGAGCAGGGTGTCGGTATCCGGGTGGTAAGCGGTGAGAAGAGTGGCTTTGCCTATACCGATGAGCTACGCCTGCCCTCCCTGCTAGAGGCGGCCGATGCAGCCCGCGCCATATCTCGTGGCAGCGGCCAAGGCAGCATTAAGATAGCAAATGCTGCAGCCAGCAGGCAGCTCTATGCGCCGCTCAATCCGCTCGACTCCATTCCGGTAGAGGATAAGATCGCACTGCTCCACCAGTTAGATGCAGAGGCACGCGCACAAGATCCACGTATAACCCAAGTCAATGTAGGGCTGGTAGCAGTGCAGGATACCATTCTAATCGCTACTGCGGATGGCGCATTACATGGAGATATTCGCCCCCTTATCCGCTGCAATGTACAGGTGATTGCCGAACAGGGTGAGCGCCGTGAGCAGGGCTCATCCGGTGGCGGCTCACGTCAGGGGCTAGATTTTTTTCTACGACAGGAGCAAGCCCTCTACTACGCCCGCGAGGCGGCACGGCAGGCACTGCTTAATCTAGAGGCGATCGCTGCCCCAGCCGGAAACATGCCGGTGGTACTCGGCCCCGGCTGGCCCGGTATTTTGCTACATGAGGCGATTGGACATGGCCTGGAGGGTGATTTTATCCGCAAAGGAACCTCAGCCTTTGCCGGTCGTCTAGGCGAACGGGTAGCAGCAGAAGGGTGTACTGTAGTGGATGATGGCACCATACCAAACCGCCGCGGCTCACTCACTATCGATGATGAGGGTACCCCTGGACAAAACACCATATTGATAGAGAACGGCATCCTCAAAGGATTTATGCACGACCGTCTCAGCGCCCGTCTAATGGGGCTAGAGCCAACCGGCAATGGACGCCGTGAATCCTACGCCCACCTGCCACTGCCACGCATGAGCAACACCTATATGCTGCCGGGTGAGCAGCTACCAGAGGAGATCATACGCTCAGTCAAACGGGGGCTCTATGCTGTCAACTTTGGCGGCGGTCAGGTCGATATAACCTCTGGCAAATTTGTCTTCTCCGCCAGTGAGGCCTATCTGATAGAGGATGGCAAAGTAACCGCACCGGTTAAGGGTGCCACTCTGATCGGCAGCGGCCCTGAGATCTTGACCAAAGTCAGCATGGTCGGTAACGACCTGGAGCTGGATGGCGGAGTAGGCGTCTGCGGTAAAGATGGGCAGAGCGTGCCGGTCGGAGTAGGCCAGCCGACCCTGAAAATAGATGAACTCACCGTGGGCGGTACCAGTATATGAGTGAACAACTCACCACTATAGAGCAGCAGCAGTCAGAGCTGGAACAGGTAGTAGCAGAACTCCTAAATGAGGCCAAACACCAAGGAGCCAGTGCGGCCGCTGCAGGCATTAGCAGCGATAGTGGACTCTCCGTGACCGTCCGTATGGGTGAGGTCGAAACAATCGAACATACCCGTGACAACGGCCTGGGAGTTACCGTCTATTTTGGTCAACGTAAAGGCTCGGCCAGTACCTCTGATCTCAGCTCGCAGGCGATCAAAGAGAGCGTCAAGGCGGCCTGTGATATCGCCCGTTACACCAGCGAAGATGAGTATGCCGGACTGGCTGATGCTAACCTGATGGCAGAGCATATCCCTGCGCTTGATCTCTACCACCCATGGCCGCTTGATGCGGCAGAGGCAGTCTTGCTGGGTCAGGAGTGTGAGACCGCAGCACGCACCTTCGACCCCCGTATCAGCAACTCAGAGGGAGCCACTGTCAACAGTCACACCGGACTACACGTCTACGGCAACAGCCACGGCTTTATCGGCAGCTACCCCAGCAGCCACCACAGCATAAGCTGTAGTGTTCTCGGCCAGCAGGATGGTGCCATGCAGCGCGATTACTGGTACACCGTAGGTCGGGCTGCATCCGATCTAGAGCCACCGATTGCAGTGGGCGAACGCGCCGCCGAACGCACCCTGGCTCGTCTCGGCGCACGCAAGATTAGCACCCGCCAAGCCCCCATCCTGTTCCAGGCAGAGGTTACTACCAATCTACTGGGGAGTCTGATTAGAGCGATCAGTGGTGGTGCCATCTACCGTAACGCCTCCTTCTTGCGAGACCACCTGGGAAAGCAGATCTTCCCCGGATTTGTACAGATAGATGAGAACCCGCTGCTTCAGCGTGGACTGGCCAGCGCCCCATTCGATAGTGAAGGAGTCGCCACCGGGCCGCGCAGTATCATCAGTGA